>CAYYYC010000020.1:4804-16742 GCA_964475695.1 uncultured Rubrivivax sp. | reverse complement strand
CGCGCACCACCGAGAGCCAGGTGCACCGCGAACTCGCCTCGGGCCTGTCGGCGCCTGTGGGCTTCAAGAACGGCACCGACGGCAACATCAAGATCGCCACCGACGCCATCCAGGCCGCGGCGCGGCCGCATCACTTCCTGTCAGTGCACAAGAACGGGCAGGTGGCCATCGTCGAGACCAAGGGAAATCAGGACTGCCACCTGATCCTGCGCGGGGGCAAGGCGCCGAATTACGGGGCGGCCCATGTGGCGGCAGCCTGCAGGGAGCTCGAGGCCCAGCGCCTGCCCGCTTCGCTGATGGTGGACTTCAGCCACGCCAACATTTCCAAGCAGCACGAGCGGCAGCTGGATGTGGCGCGCGATGTGGCGGGTCAGATGGCCGCAGGCAGCCGCGCGGTCTTCGGCGTGATGGTGGAAAGCCACCTCAAGGCGGGGGCCCAGAAGTTCACCCCCGGCCGCGACACACCGGAGTCCCTGGCCTATGGCCAAAGCATCACCGATGCCTGCCTGGGCTGGGAGCAGTCCGTTGAGGTGCTCGACATTCTGGCCTCGGCCGTTCGGGACAGGCGCGCCCGCTGAGGCCCCGGGGCTTGCCACGGCGGGACCTGCGGGCGCAAGATGGCGCACCGTGATGCTTGCCCTGCTGTCTGATCTCCACGCCAATGTCCAGGCCCTGCAGGCCTGCCTGCAGCATGCCCGCGACCGCGGCGCGTCGCGGTTTGCCATCCTCGGCGACATCGTGGGCTACGGCGGCGAGCCCGCGGCCGTGGTGGACATGGTCAGGGAATTGCATTCGCGGGGCGCGGTGGTCCTCAAGGGCAATCACGACGCCCTGGCGGTCAACCCCCCGCCGGAGGCCCGCTCGTACGGCGCCCAGACCGCGGGCTGGACCCACGAGCAGCTCGACGGGGATCAGCGGGGATTCCTCGACGGCCTGCCCCTGAGCGCGGTGGACGGCACGGTCCTCCTGGTCCATGCATCGGCCGACAAACCGGCCGCCTGGACCTATGTGGACAACCCGCGCAAGGCCACGGCCAGCCTGGCTGCGGCCAGCGCAACGGCCGAAGGCGCCACCATCTGCCATGTGTTCGGTGGCCATGTCCACCACCAGCACCTGTACTACCGGGGTCGCGACCGGCACCTTGTGGCCTTCCGTCCCACCCCGGGGGTGGCTGTGCCGGTGCCCGACCACCGTCAGTGGCTGGCCACGGTGGGCTCGGTGGGCCAGCCGCGCGATGGCGACCCGCGGGCCATGTATGCGCTGATGGATCTGCAGCGCCAACGGCTGACCTTCCACCGGGTGGCCTACGACCACTACGCCGCCGCGCGCGCGGTGCGCCGAGCCGGGCTGCCGGATGGCCTGGCGCAGCGGCTGGAGGTGGGGCGGTGAGGCGTCTGGAGGCGGGGCAGGAGGTGGACGGCTACCGGGTTGGCGAGCTGCTGTCCTCCGGGGCCATGGCCCACATTCACCGGGTGACCCCCGTGGCAGGCCAGCCGGCCCCGGCATTCCCGCTGGTCATGAAGGTGCCGCGGCTTGCCCGCAGCGACGGCACCGAGACCGTGGTGGGCCACGAGGTCGAGCTGCAGATGCTTCAGGACCTCAAGGGGGCCCATGTGCCGCGCTTCGTGGCCGCAGGCGACCTGGACAGGCTTCCCTACATCGTGATGGAGGAGGTTCCAGGACGCACCCTGCAGGCCTGGCTGACGGGGCCCGCCCATCCCCCGTTCATGACTGTGGCCCGCCTGGGAGCGGCCCTGGCTCGGGCGGCGCACAGTCTGCATCAGCAGAATGCGGTTCACGAGGACCTCAAGCCGGCCAATGTGATGATCCGCCCCGATGGGCAGGCGGTGCTGCTGGATTTCGGCCTGTCCTACAGCGGCCACTTTCCCGACCTTCTGGCCGAACAGCTTCGCGAATCGGTCGGCTCGCCGGCATGGATTTCGCCCGAGCAGGTGGTCGGCACGCGTGGGGATCCGCGCAGTGACATCTTTGCCATCGGCGTCATCCTCTACCAGCTGCTCACCGGCGAATTGCCTTTTGGCGCGCCGCAGACGCGCCGCGGGCTGAGGCAACGGCTGTGGATGGACCCTCCGCCGCCGCGGCAGAGGCGGCGCGAGGTGCCGGCCTGGCTGCAGGAGGTGGTGCTGCGCTGCCTGGAGCCTCAGGCGGCCGACCGTTACCCCTCGGCCGCCCACCTGGCCTTCGACCTGCGCCACCCCAAGCAGGTCCGCGTGGGCTCGCGCGGCAATCGGCTCAAGGGGGCCGGCGCCTGGGAGCATCTGCGGCGCTGGGTGCGCGCCAGTGGTCGCGACTATGAGCCCAGCCCGCTGCCGGCGCGCCAGGTGCACGAGGTGCCCATCGTGATGGTGGCCCTACCCCATGACGACGCATCCGACCCATCGCTCTACGCTCTGCAGCAGATGGCCGACCGCGCCCTGGGGCAGCGACCGGGCGCACAGCTGGCCGTGGTCACCGTCGTGCTGCCCCACGAAACCAACCCTTCCGAGGAGGAGCGCAGCGAAGTCAATGTGCACCGCCACCTGCTGGCTGCGCTGCAGCGCTGGGCCCGGGGGCTGGACCTGGGTGGACATCGCCTGTCCTGCCATGTGCTGGAGGCCGATGACGTGGCCAAGGCAGTCCTGGAATTCGCTCGCGGCAACCATGTCAGCCTGATCATCCTGGGCGCTTCGACCCATGGCCTGGCCCTGCAACCGTGGATCCCGACGGTGCCGATCAGAGTCGCGATGGAAGCGCCGTGCTCGGTCACCCTGGTCAGGCAGGGCCACAGCGCGGCGTGGGAGTGAGACGCCGCCGGGGCGCTGTCAGGGCTGCGAGAGCCGTCGGCTCTGCCAGTACACGTCGTCGCCACCCAAGCCGTCGAGATTGGCCCGGTTGAGCACCCGTGCCAAAACGAACATCAGGTCCGAGAGCCTGTTGAGAAACTGCTGCGGCGTGGCGCGCACGCTGCCGTCCTGGGAACTGAGCAGGGCCACGGCACGCTCGGCGCGTCGAGCCACGGTGCGACAGACATGGGCCAGCGCCGCACTGCGGGTGCCCGCGGGCAGGATGAACTCCTTGAGCCGAGGCAGCTGCCCATTGTGGTGCTCAAGGGCCTCGTCCAACCGCAGCACCGCCGACTCCTTGAGCAGCTCGAATCCGGGAATCGACAGCTCCCCGCCCAGGTTGAAGAGCTCATGCTGGACGATGACCAGCAGCTCGCGAACCTCGGAGGGCAGCGGCTCGGCCAACAGCACGCCGATCTGACTGTTGAGCTCGTCCACGTCGCCCATGGCGTGAACCCGGAGATGGTGCTTGGGCACGCGGGTGCCGTCGCCCAGCCCGGTCGTGCCATCGTCTCCGGTGCGTGTGGCAATTTGTGTGAGTCGGTTCGACATGGCAGGATGCTACCTTCCCCGACATCGGCTTGCCTTGGACACACCATGAACGCTCCCCTCGACCCGGGCCGCTGGCCCACTGTCAAGCCCCGAACGATGCCGGCGCCGATGTTGCAGGCACTCACGGTCCGATTCGGCGAGCGCTGCTCCACCGCCCGCGCGGTTTGCGAGCAGCACGGCCGTGACGAGTCGCCGTTTGACGCGCCTCCGCCCGAGGCGGTGGTGTACTGCGAGAGCACCGAGGATGTGGTTGCGGTGGTCGAGCTGGCCGGTCGCTACGGCGTGCCGGTGATTCCCTACGGCGCGGGCTCCTCGCTGGAAGGCCACCTGCTGGCGGTTCAGGGCGGCGTGTCGATCGATCTGTCGCGCATGAATCGTGTCCTGCGGATCAATCCGGAGGACCTGACCGTGACGGTTCAGGCGGGCGTGACCCGGATGCAGCTCAATCGGGAGATCAAGGACACAGGCCTGTTCTTCCCGATCGACCCGGGTGCGGACGCGACTCTCGGCGGCATGGCGGCCACGCGCGCCAGCGGCACCAATGCGGTGCGCTACGGCACGATGCGGGAGAACGTCCTGGGCTTGACGGTGGTCACGGCCGGCGCGCAGGTGGTCAAGACCGGCACTCGGGCGCGCAAGAGCAGCGCTGGCTACGACCTCACGCGCCTGTTCGTGGGCAGCGAGGGCACGCTTGGGGTGATGACCGAGATCACCCTCAAGCTCTACCCCGTGCCGGAGTCCATCAGCGCGGCGGTCTGCTCCTTTGCCACGGTGGACGCGGCCGTCCAGGCCACGATCCAGGTGATCCAGATGGGCATTCCCATCGCCCGGGTGGAGCTTTTGGATGCGCATTCGGTGCGGGCGGTCAATGCGCACGACAAGCTCAGCCTCAAGGAATCGCCCCTGCTGCTGATGGAGTTCCACGGCAGCGAAGCCAGCACCACCGAGCAGGCCACCATGGTGCAGGAGATCGCGCGGGAGTTTGGCGGCGAGGATTTCCAGTGGGCCAACACGCCTGAGGAGCGCACCCGGTTGTGGACAGCGCGCCACCACGCCTACTTCGCGGCGCTGCAGACCAGGCCCGGATGCAGGAGCGTGACCACCGACACTTGCGTTCCGATCTCGCGCCTGGCCGATTGCATCAACGAGACGGTGGCTGAAGCCGACGCCGCCGGGCTGCCCTACTTCATCGTGGGCCATGTGGGCGACGGCAACTTCCATGTCGGCTACCTGATCGACCCCGAAAAGCCCGAGGAGCGCGAGTTGGCTGAGCGGCTCAACGCCCAGCTCGTGGCCCGTGCGCTGCGTTTGGAGGGCACCTGCACCGGTGAGCACGGCATAGGCCTGCACAAACAGGGTTTCCTGCGCGACGAGGCGGGTGACGGGGCCTTGGCCCTGATGCGCGCGCTCAAGCAGGCGCTGGATCCTCAGGACATCCTCAATCCGGGCAAGATTTTTCAGCTCAACCCGTGACCCGGCGCGCCCGCCCCAGGGGCCGCAAACTCAGGTCGCCACCAGGTAGTCCGGCGCGCACAGCACCAGGTGCACCGCGGCATGAACCCGCTGGCGCCGCTGTGCCTCGGTGCGGGTGGCCATGGACCCCACGGCCCGGGTGATGAGCTCGCGCGCGGCAAGCGACAGCGCGCCGGCGGCCAACAGCCGGTCCACATGGGCCACCAAGGCCGGCGCGTCGCCGGCGATCTCGAGCTCGCGCGCATAGTCCGGCCGCACATCGGCCACGCCGGAGGGCACGAACTGTTGGGCGAAGTTCACCCAGCCGACCACCCCCGTTTCGTGGGTGAGCTGGAACTCGGGCGCCTGCAGGCCGCTTTGGGCCAGCCGAGAATTCGGCGGGATGTAGCCCGGCCGAAAGAAGTTGAAGACCGAGGGCGCGCGCAACGGGCTTTGGCCCAGGCGGTTGACCGGATTGGCGGTGGCCCCGATGGCCCACTGGCCGTTGTTGGAAACCGCGCCAAATGTTCGGGCCCACTGGATGAATCGCTCCATGGGCTCACGCAGGCGGCCGCCAATGGCGTCCTGCGGGCTCGGGTCGCGGCGCGCCTGCGGGTCCAGCAGCACGGCGCGCACCACTGCAGCCAGGTCACCACGCACGCCACGACCGTTGTCGTTGAAGGCCCGGGCC
This sequence comes from uncultured Rubrivivax sp., assembly GCA_964475695.1. GTDB lineage: Bacteria > Pseudomonadota > Gammaproteobacteria > Burkholderiales > Burkholderiaceae_C > RFTU01. The sequence goes on along the minus strand of CAYYYC010000020.1, from coordinate 11,204 downwards.
ACGCGCGCCACATAGTCCGGGCCAGGGTTGCTGGTCACCAGACGCTGGATCAGCTGGCGCCCGATGAAGGGGCCGACATTCGGATGCGCCGCGATCGTGTCCAGCGCCTTCTTCAGGGCGGCGGTGCCGGGCGTGCCGGCGGCAATGGCCTGACCAAGGAAGCGCTTCGCTCCCGGCTCATGGCGCGCCGCCTGAAAGACCATGGGTCGGGTGGCCCAGTCGTGCTGGTTTCGGTCGAAGCGGTCGAGGTTCCAGCCCGTAAACACACGGGCCAGGCCGGCCACCGTGTCCTGGGAGTAGGTCTCCAGGGCCTGGCCCCGGAGGTTGGTGCGAGGGGTGCCGTCGAGGTTGAGCTCCAGCAGCCCGATCGAGAACAGCTGCATGACCTCGCGCGCGTAGTTCTCATCGGGCAGGCGCCCGGTGGCCGGGTCACCCCGGCGGTTGCCGCGCATGTTGAGATAGATGCCCATCGAGGGCGACAGGGTGACCGCCTCGAGCAGGTCGCGATAGCGGCCAAAGGCGTGGGCTTCCAGAAGATCCATGTGGTGCGCGGCCACCAGCCCGCGCCAAGGCACCGGCAGGCCCGGGATGGACACCACGAAGATTTCCGACAGGGCCAGCGCCACACGCTGCCGCAACGCATCGGGCGAGGCAATCAACTTGCGCCACAGCGTGTTGTCCACCCCCTGTGGGTTGTTGCGGAACCGCTCCTGGCCGTAGCCGTTCTCCAGCATCCACTCGACATGGCCCTGGGTCCGGGGCAGGGCCATCTGCTCGTCGATCCAGCGCGCAGGGCCGATCTGGCGCACCCGAGCCATCTGCTCGGGCGTGGCTGCAAAGCCCGCCTGCTGCAGGAAGCGACTGGCCTGGGCATCGGAGACCGGCGCCGACTGCGGGTCGGGGGCCGATTCGCGGACCGGTTCAGGGGCCGAGGCGCAGCCTGCGGTCGCGGTCGCGAGCGCGGCAGCGGTGACAGCGGCCGCAGCAGCGGCCTCTTGCTCCACCGCGATGGCCGAGGCTGCCTGGGCTTGTGGCGGCCGCGTCGTCATGCGCTGCGCATCAGCCCCAGATCGCGCACGCTGTAGTTGCCGATGTTGGGCACCACCAGCGGCAGGTCCCCGGGATTGACACCCATCCAGACGGCCAGCGTGGCGGCCAGCTGGTCCACCGACAGCGCCGGCAGGAGCCTTCCCTGCCCGACATCATCGGGCCCATTGACCGCCACTTCGGGCATGCGCCCATAAAAGCGCCCCCCCTGGACCGCCCCACCAAGGACAAAGTGGTGGCTGCCCCAGCCGTGGTCGCTGCCGTCGCCGTTGGAAGTCAGTGTGCGCCCGAAATCACTCGCGGTGAAGGTGGTCACCCGATCGGCCACGCCCAGCTCGGTCATGGCCGCCTGGAAGGCCCTGAGCGACTCGCCCACCTGGGACAACAGGCCCGGGTGCTGGGCCGCCAGGAAATCATGCAGGTCAAAGCCTCCGAGGGAGACGAAGAACACCTGTCGCCTGACGGAGAGTTGTTCGCGCGCGGCGATGATCCTGGCCACCATCTGCAGCTGCTGCGCCAGCCCGCCATTGGGAAACAGCGTGGCAATGGGCCGCGTCGCCGCCAGCGCCGCCGTTAGCGTGGCCTGGGCATCGATGGCCCGCGCGGTCACACGGGTGTACTCGGAGCGCATCAGGTGCCCATGGGGCGCCGTGACGAGTTGGCGCAGGGCATCGCTGCAGGCCTGCGAGCCGAACAGCGGCGCGGTCAGCCCCCGCATCGCCACCGCGCCGCCGCTGCTGACCTGGTACTGCACCGCCTGGCGTCCGCTCATGTAGACGGCGTTGCCGCCGGCGTTCACACAGGTGAAGGTGGTCTTGCCGTTGCCGGAGAGAAAGAGGTCGCCCATGCGCCCGCCCCAGCCCGATGTGGCGCCTTCGGGACTGGAGCTCTGCCAAACCGACTGCTGGTCGTTGTGTGAGAACAGCTTGGGCGGCAGCGGCACATTGGCTGCGGCGTACTGCGCCTTGGTGGTGGGCTGGATGAGTGTGCCGATGTTGAGCAGCACAGCCATCCGGCCTTGCTCGAACAGCGGCTTGAGGCCCGCGAGTTCGGGCGACAGGGCCACCTGGCGCCCGTCGGCCAGGCCATTTCCCGCCGGCAGCGCTGTGGCGGCCAAGGCGTCTCGCTGCAGCGCAATCCCGCTGCGGATCCGCAGGTAGCTGGCGTGGCTGGCGGCGTCGTAGGGCACCACCGTGTTGTTGTGGTCGTTGCCGCCATAGAGAAACACGCAGACCAACGCCTTGTAGTCGGTGGCGCTGCTCGACTGTGCGGCGGCCTCGGACAAGGCCGCCAGGTTCAGTGCCCAGGGAGCAGCCACCCCGGCCACACCCAACTGGCCCAGGCGCTGGACGAAGGCGCGACGGCCGGCGCGGTTGAAATCGGTCATCTTGGGGCTTTCTAGGCTTGAACCAGGTACTCGGGCGATGCCAGCACCAGCAGGATAGCCGCATGCACTCTGGCAAGTCGCGCGGCCTCGGTGTTGGAGGCCATGGCGTCGACGGCCTGCGCGATCAATGCCCCAGTGGACGCGGGCAGGCTTGAGCCCGCGAGCAGCCGGGCCACACGCTGCACCAGGGCTGCCGCGTCTGCCGCCAACGCAATCTCGGCCGCGTAATTCGGCCGAGTCTCGCCCACACCGGCAGCCACGAAGGTCTGCGCGAAGTTCACCCAGCCCACGGTGGTCGACTCGTTGGTGATCTCGAATTCCGGCGCGGTGATGCCTGCCCGACTCAGCTCGGTGCCGGGTGGAATGTGGCCCGGCCGGAAAAAGTTGAACACCGACGGCGCGCGCAACGGGCTTTGGCCCAGCCGGGTGGCCGGGTCGCTGAGGATGCCGATGTTCCAGAGGTCGGTCGGGGAGGTCAGGCCGAAGGTTCGGGCCCACTGGATGAAGCGCACCAGCGGCTCGATCAGGCGGCCGCGCGCGACTTCGGCTGCGGCATGCTCGCGACGGGCTTCGTCGTCCAGCAGGATGGCCTTGATCACGGCCTTGAGGTCGCCGCGCTGGCCCTGGCCGTTGTCGTTGAAGACAGCCGCCACGCGGCCGACATAGGCTGGCGTGGGCGCGCTGCAGACCAGGCGCTGGATGAGTTGGCGCGAGATGAATGGCGCCACGTTCGGGTGGGCCGCAATGGCATCGAGCGCGATCTGCAGCGCCTGCGGCCCAGGCGTGCCTGCCGGGATCACCCTGCCCAGCGCCACCTTGGCGGCGCTGTCGTGGCGCAGCGGCAGGTTGACCATGGGCCGGCGGGTGTATCCCGGCTCGGCTCGGCTGAAGCCGTCGAACTCCCAGCCGGTGAAGACCCGGGCCAGCTCGGCAATGGTCTCGGGGGTGTAGGTCTCCCGCGGCTGGCCCTGGGCCAGGCTGCCGTCGGGCTGCAGTTCAACCAGCCCGATCGAGAACAGCTGCAGCACCTCGCGCGCATAGTTCTCATCGGGCAGGCGCCCCGTCTGCGGGTCGCCCTTCTGGTTGCCGCGCATGTTGAGGTAGACCCCCATGGCCGGCGAGAGGGTGACCTGCTGCAGCAGCTCGCGGTAGGTGCCGAAGGCCTGGGACTCCAGCATGTCCACATAGGAGGCCACCAGGAAGCCGCGCCAGCCCACCGGCAGCCCCTGCATCGAGACCACGAAGATCTCCGACAACGCCAGCGTGACCCGCTGGCGCAGGGCGTCGGGAGAGCCGATGAGCTTGCGCCACAGGGTGTTGTCGGCGCCGGCGAAGTTGTCGACATTGGCGCTGGTGTTGTAGCCGCGAGCGGCCATCCAGTCCCAGTGCCCCTGGGTGCGAGCGGCGGTGAACTGCTCGTCGATCCAGCCCGAATACCCCAGGGCCTGCACGCGGGCGATCTGCGCATCGGTGGCCGCAAACGCGGCCTGGTGCAGGAAGCGCGCTGCCTGGTCGGCAGAGATGCCCACCGGCGGGTCCACCGGACGAGCCGAACCGGGGCCAGAGGCCCCGCCGCAGGCGGCCAGGGCGCCCGTGGCAAGCGCCACAGCGGTCAGGCCGGCAGGCAAGGGAGCGGTCATGGGTATGCCACGGAGCAAGCGACCCTCAACCGTAACACCGCCGGGTGTCGGCTTGAAGAATGGATCGTGTCGTTTTGTGAACGGCGCCGGCTGCCGCAGGGCCCAGTCCCGATGGGACGACGCCCGTCCCGGGCTCAGGCCTCGGGCAGGCCCAGCCGCTGCAGCAGCCCGTTGAGCTCTTCGAGCGAGCCAAAGCCGATCGACACCTCGCCAACCTCACCGCGCTTGGTCCGCCTGAGCACCCGCACCTCGACGGGTGCGGCCAGGTGGTCCGACAGCGCCTCTTCGATGCGGGTGATGTCGCGGCTCTTGGCGGACGCCTTGCCCCGCTGGGCGGGCTTGGCAGGCTCGGGTTTGAGCGCCTGGGCCACCAATTGCTCGGCCTGACGCACCGACAGCCTGCGGGTGACCACCTGATGCGCGATCTGCACCTGGCGTGCGCCATCCAGCGGCAGCAGGGCCCGGGCGTGGCCCATGTCCAGGTCTCCGGCCATCAGCATCTGCTGCACTTGGGAGGACAGCTGCAGCAAGCGCAACAGGTTGGTGGCCGCGCTGCGCGAGCGGCCCACGGCCTGCGCGGCCTGCTCGTGGGTGAAGCGGAACTCCTGCACCAGGCGCTGCAGGCCGCGCGCCTCCTCCAGGGGGTTGAGGTCCTCGCGCTGCATGTTCTCCACCAGCGCCATGATCGCGGCTTGCTCATCGCCGACTTCACGCACGAGCACCGGGACTTCCGTGAGCCCGGCCATGCCCGAAGCGCGGAAGCGCCGCTCGCCGGCGATGATCTCGTAGCCGCCGCCACCCACGGGGCGCACCAGCAAAGGCTGCATGACGCCTTGGGTGCGAATGCTCTCGGCCAGCTCGTAGAGCGAGCCTTCGTCCATGGCCTTGCGGGGCTGGTACTGGCCGGCCCGCAGCTGACTCAGCGGCAACACGCGCGGGGCCCGGGCCTCATCTTCGCCGGCGCGGGCCGGGCCCAACAGGGCTTCCAGGCCCAAGCCCAAGCCTTTCTTCTTCGTTGCCATGGTCGGATTCTGCGCAGGGTTGAAGCGGGGGGAGCGAGCGATTGTGCCGTCAGGGGCCCATCGCGGGGCTGCCGTATTCTTGAGGGTTTGCACGGGTTGGTGACCGCCATCGGGCGCCTGCCCGCCCCTTCATTGGATGGACATCCCGGCATGAGCACCAAGCCCACCGTTTTCGTCGACGGCCAGGAAGGCACGACGGGCCTTCGGATCCACGAATACCTCGCGGCCCGGCCCGACCTGGAGGTGCTGAGCATTGACGCCCAAAGGCGCAAGGACCCGGCCGAGCGCGCGCGCCTGCTCAACGAGTCCGACGTGGCCTTCCTCTGCCTGCCCGATGAGGCCTCGCGCGAAGCGGTGTCGTGGGTGCGCAATCCGGGCACCTGCCTGATTGACGCCAGCACCGCCTTCCGAACCGATCCCGGCTGGGTGTTCGGGCTGCCGGAATTGAGCCCGGGCCAACGGCAGGCCATCCGTGGCAGCAAGCGCATCGCCAACCCCGGCTGCCACGCCTCGGCATTCATCCTGTTGCTGCGGCCCCTGGTGGATGCGGGCCTGGTGGCGCCCGATCAGGCCTTGAGCGCCCATTCGATCACCGGCTACTCCGGCGGCGGGAAGAAGATGATCGAGCAGTACGAGGCCGCCGCCCGGCCGGGCGGCGACCGTCTGCTGGCCTCGCCCCGGCCCTACGCGCTGGCGCTGGGGCACAAGCACATTCCGGAAATGATGGCGCACACCGGGCTGCAGGTGGCCCCGGTGTTCACGCCCATCGTCAGCAACTTCCTCAAGGGCCTGTGCGTGACCGTGCCGCTGCATCTGGCCGCGCTGCGTGGTGGCGCGGGGGCGCCAGAGCTTCACCGAACATTGCAGGCCCGCTATGCGGGCGAGCGCTTCGTTCGGGTGATGCCGCTGTCGGACCCGCAGACCCTGGCCGACGGGTTCTTCGATGTGCAGGCCTGCAACGACACCAACCGGGTGGATGTCTTCGTCTTTGCCAGCGCCACGCAGGCCGTGTTGATGGCCCGGCTGGACAACCTGGGCAAAGGGGCGAGCGGGGCGGCGGTGCAGTCGATGAATGTGCACCTGGGCTGCGACGAGGGCCTGGGGCTGTAGCGTCGGGCAGGCCAGCCGCCGCGCGATTGCCGGGGCTGTCGGCTCAGCGCATCGTCTCGATACGGCGCACCATCTCCTGCGCAAAGGCGACATAGGCCTGGGCGCCGCGGGAGCTGGGATCGAACACGACACCGGCCTGCCCGTAGCTCGGAGCCTCGGCCAGGCGCACATTGCGCGGGATGACGGTCTCGAAC
>CAYYYC010000020.1:0-4794 GCA_964475695.1 uncultured Rubrivivax sp. | reverse complement strand
CGTGCACCTGCTTGATCGTGTTGACCAGGTCGGTCAGGCCCTCGAGCGCGAAGTACTCGCACTGCATCGGCACCACCACGCCGTGGGCGCTGCACAGCCCGTTGAGGGTCAGCAGGCTCAACGACGGGGGGCAGTCAATGAGGACAAAGTCGTAGTCGCCGGCCACGGCGGCCAGGGCCTCGCGCAGGCGGGTGTTGCGCCGCTCAAGTCCCACCAGCTCCACCTCGGCGCCGGAGAGCTCGCGGTTGGCCGCCAACACATCGTAGCCCCCGGCCTGGCTGCGCCGCCGGGCCTGCGCGATACCGGCCTGCTCCAGCAGCACGTCGTAGACGCCGAGCTCCAGCGCCCGCTTGTCCACGCCCGAGCCCATGGTGGCATTGCCCTGGGGATCCAGATCCACCACCAGAACGCGCTGGCCGATCTGGGCCAAACCGGCCGCCAGATTGACGGTCGTGGTGGTCTTGTCAACGCCGCCTTTCTGGTTGGCGATGCAGAAGATGCGGGACATGGTGGAGCGGGTGGATGATCGTGAAGGGGCGCGAAGGCGCAAGGCTAACAGGAACCGGGCTCAGCGGAAGTCCCGGGAGGCCGTGGCCTGTCCCAGTTCGCCCAGCCAAGCGGTGAGGTCCAGCAGGCGGCGGGCCACCAGATGCGTGACGCCGTCGCGGTTCTGCCACTGGCCGGCCACGGCCAGCAGCCTGGCGTTGAGCAGTGCCTGCCGCTGGCGCTCGCGCACAGGGCGCCAGACGATGATGTTGAGGCTGCCGGTTTCGTCCTCCATCGTCACGAAGGTCGTGCCCTTGGCCGTGGAGGGCTGCTGGCGCATCGTCACCAGGCCGCAGGCCCATGCGCGGCGGCCATCGGGCAAACGCTGCAGATCTTCTGCGCTGGCCCAGCCGCGGCGGGCCAGACGGGGCCGCAACAGGGCCAGGGGGTGACGGCGCAGGCTCAGCCCGGTGCTGGCGTAGTCCAAAGTGATGGCCTGACCCTCCGGGGCCTCGGACAGCCGCGGGTGCTGCGCCTCAGGCGCGGGCCGCTGGGCGAACAGGTCGGCCAAGGCCGAGGACTGGGGCGCCGGGCGTTGCACTCCACTGGCATGCCAAAGCTGTTGTCGGCGATGTCCGGCCAATCCCTGCAGGGCGTCTGCACGGGCCAGGTGCCGCAGGTCCGCCGCGCTCAGGCCGGCCCGCGCGGCCAGGTCGGTCACATCGGCAAAGGCGGCTTGCGCGCGGGCGTCCACCAATCGCTGCGCCGCAGCCTGCGCCAAGCCGCTGACCATGCCCAGGCCCAGACGGACGGCCGGTCGCGGGGTGCCGGGCTCCAGGGTGCAGTCCCAATGGCTGTGGCGGGCATCCACCGGGCGCACACACACGCCATGCCGCCGCGCATCCTGCACCAACTGCGAAGGCGCATAAAAGCCCATGGGCTGCGAATTGAGCAGCGCGGCCAGAAAGGCCTCGGGCTCATGGCACTTCATCCATGCGCTGACATAGGTGAGCAGGGCGAAGCTGTAGGCGTGGCTCTCCGGAAAGCCGTACTCGCCGAAACCTTCGATCTGGGCAAAGATGCCCTGCGCGAAATCCTGGGGATAGCCGCGCTGGACCATCCCCTGCACGATGCGGTCGTGGAAAAGATGCAGCTCGCCCTTCTTGCGCCAGGCCGCCATCGAGCGGCGCAGGCCATCGGCCTCGCCGGGCGTGAAGCCGGCAGCGATCACGCAGATCTGCATCACCTGTTCCTGAAAGATCGCCACGCCCAGTGTTCGCCCCAGCGCGGCATCAAGCGCGGGAAAGGGCGTGGGCGGCAGCCGCCCCTGCTCGCGCAGCACGCGGCGCTGCAGATAGGGGTGCACCATGCCCCCCTGGATCGGGCCCGGGCGCACGATGGCCACCTGGACGACGAGGTCGTAGAAGGTGCGGGGCTTGAGGCGCGGCAGCATGCTCTGCTGGGCCCGGCTTTCGATCTGGAACACCCCCACGGTGTCGCCGCGGGCGGCCATGGCAAAGGTGGCGGGGTCTTCGCGGGGAATGTCCTGCACCCGCCAGGGGCGGGATTCATCGGCCCGGCGGTGGGCGGGGTCGCCTGGGCCATCGGCCCAGGCATGCCAACGGGTCATCAGCTCCAGGGTCTTGCGGATGACGGTGAGCATGCCCAGCGCCAGCACATCCACCTTGAGCAGGCCCAGCGATTCCAGGTCGTCCTTGTCCCACTGGATGACACGGCGGCCCGACATGGCGGCCGGCTCGATCGGCACCAACCGACTGAGCAGCCCGGCTGCGATGACGAAGCCGCCGCTGTGCTGCGAGAGATGGCGCGGAAACCGATGCAGGGCCTGGGTCAGCGCCAGCCAATGGCGCACCGGCGGCGAGTCGGCGTCCAGGCCCAGCTCGGCCAGGCCACGCTGCAGCCTCGAAGGCTCCTCCAGGCCCTGCACCGAGCGGGCAGCCTGGTCGACGATCGAATCGTCCAGGCCCAAGGCGAAGCCCACATCGCGGACCGCGCCACGGATGCGGTAGGTGGCCACTGCGGCAGCCAGGGCACAGCGCTGCGGGCCGTACTTGGCCTGGATGTACTGGATGACTTCTTCGCGCCGCTCATGCTCGAAGTCCACATCGATGTCGGGCGGCTCGGCGCGCTCGCGGGAGATGAAACGCTCGAACAGCAGCGTGGTCTGCGTGGGGTCCACCTCGGTGATGCCCAGGCACCAGCAGACCGCGGAGTTGGCCGCCGAGCCTCGACCCTGGCACAGGATGCCTCTGGCGCGCGCAAACCGCACCACATCGTGCACCGTGAGGAAGAAAGCCTCGTAGTGCAGGGCCTCAATGAGCTCGAATTCGCGCTCGATCTGAGCCTGGACGGCCGCAGGCAGGCCATCGGGGCGCCGCTGGCGGGCCCCTTCGACGGTGAGCGCCCGCAGGTGTTCGATGGGCGTGCGGCCCGGTGGCACCAGCTCGGCCGGGTATTCGTAGCGCAACTCATCGAGGCTGAAGCGGCAGCGGCGGGAAATCTCGACGGCCGTCTGCAGCCAATCGGGGTGATGAAGCTGCGACAGGCGCAGCCGTGAGCGCAGGTGCTGCTCGGCATTGGGGGCCAGCGCGGTGCCGCAGGCTGCCAGTGGGCGGCGCAGCCGCAGCGATGTGAGCAAGTCCTGCAGGGGCTTGCGCGAACGGCGATGCATGAGCACATCGCCGGCCGCGGCGATCGGCAGGGCCCAGCCTTCGCTGCGAAGCTGAGCCACGGTGGCCTGCACACGCTCGATGAGCGCGCCGTCATCGGCCCACAGCATCGGCTCGATGGCGATGGCCGCGCGGACGCCAAAAGCCTGCGCGCACCAACGGGCCTGCGCCAGCAGGGTGGGGGCGTCGTCCTGCCGGCGCGGGATGAGCAGCACGCTGCAGTCGGCCAGGCCCCCGTGTGCCAGAAGATCCTGCGGCCATGCGCAATAGTGGCCCTTGGGGCAGCGGCCGCGGGCTCGGGTGATGAGCTCGCACAGATCGCCCCAGCCCTGACGGTTGTGCGCCAGCACGACCACCCGCAGGCCCTGTTCCCGCACCAGGGCCGGCGGCTCGGGGCTGACTTTGGCGTTGGCGTTGGCGCCGAGGTCAGCGTCCTGCGCGCCGGGAGAAATCTCCAGGTGAGTGCCCAGGACCAGACGGATCGCCGGGGCCGCCGCACCGGTCCGCTCAGATTCACGCTTGAGTTGCTCATGGGCGCGCACCACGCCGGCCACAGAACATTCATCGGTGAGGGCCAGGGCTTCGTAGCCGAGCTGTGCCGCGCGCTCCAGCAGCTCCTCGGGGTGCGAGGCCCCCGTCAGGAAGCTGAAGTTGCTGCGGCAGTGGAGCTCGGCATATGCGGGCAACATACTGTTCATTTATACAGTATCTGCCGGCGCACACCGATGAGGCCCGCCCTGCCGCACCGTGCCGCACCGGACGCGACCGTGGTGCAATCGCTGATGTCGGGGCCCGGCCAGGGCCCGGACCCCTGACCACTTCCTGGAGCACGAAATGAGCCCCTCCCCCCATGCCGGCCCCAAGGGCTACTGGATCGTCCGCGGCGACGTGAGCGATGTTGAGCGGTATCAGGCCTATGTTCGCGCCAACGCGGCCCCGCTGAGGGAGCATGGCGCGCGCTTTCTGGTGCGCGGCGGACCCTTCGACAACCCGGAAGGCAGCAGCCGCTCTCGCCATGTGGTCATCGAATTCCCTTCGCTGGAAGCCGCGCGCGCATGCTGGCACTCGCCCGGCTATCAGGCCGCCATCGCACTGCGCCGCGAGGTGGCCGATGTGGATCTGGTGATCATCGGCGGCTACCAGGGGCCACAACCCGGTGAGGGTGGATAGGCTCCCTCAGCCGAACCAACCGTGCAGAAACCAGGCATGGCCGTCGCCAGCGCGCTGGAGAAACACCCAGCGCAGGCGGTGGTCGGGGCCTTCGGCCACGTGATAGTCCCGGCACACGGGCTGCCCATCGAACCATCCGGCTTCGATCCGCTGTGGCCGCGTTCGCAGCACCAGGGGCCCGCCCGCATGCACCGGGCGGCCCTGGCGCTCATCCAATGGCTCAGGCTCGGGCAACAGCCACAGCGGCTCAAGCGTGCAGGGCGCAGAGGCGTGGCAAGGCGCCCGTGATCGCATGCTCGAGGCGGGGCGCCAGGCGTACGGCGCGCACGAGGCCTACTGGGCCATCGACGAGAGCAAGTGGCCGCCGCTCGGGGTCGCGCGTTACGCACGCGGTGCGAACCACGTGTTCACGACCGTCGGCATGAGCTTGCCGCGCATGCCGGCGCCC
>CAYYYC010000019.1:0-16841 GCA_964475695.1 uncultured Rubrivivax sp. | reverse complement strand
ATCGAAGACCTTGCGCGCACGATGATCCGGCTTTCCGGTCACACGCCACAGGAGATCGCCATCGTGCACACCGGGCTGAGACCGGGTGAAAAGCTTTACGAGGAATTGTTGGCCGACAGTGAAACCACCGTGCCCACCGAATGCGACTCCCTGCGCCTGGCCCACCTTGCACCGATGGCGTCGGACGAGCAGTTTGCGCAGTGGTGTGAGGCTCTGCTGCGGCGCCCTGCCTGGGGTGAGGAGCGGGCTCGGGCCGAGCTGCGCCGGTGGGTCACGGAATTCCAGCCGCAGCAAGTCCCCGGTGGTCAGCCCGGCTGAGGACCGCCCATCCCGGCGCCCGGGTGATGTCCGGCATCCCAATCGCGGATCACCTGCAGCATCTGCCCGTCGTCGGGCAGCCAAAGTGCTTCGGCCATTCGGCACTGCCCGCTGACCGTGTAGCTGCGGTAGCGGTTGAGTGCCGCGATGTGCTGGTCGTAGGGCTGCAGGGCCAGCTGCGAGGTGAAACAGGCCATCGCCCGCTGCTTGTCCTCTGCCACGGTATCGATGTTCACAAGACGGCTGGGCCACAGGGGGGAGCCCACCTCGTAGGCTGCCCAGCCCACGGCGGACCCGCCGGCGCGCCGAAGCAGCACGGCCTGAGCGACCGCCCGCGCGGTGGCTCGATGGTCCGGGTGAACTTCCCAGGGCGAAGGGGCATAGACCCAGTCGTGTCCGCCGGTCGCCAGCGACTGTGCGATCCGCTGCGAAAGACCGTCCAGGACACTTGAATCGGCCGCCAGTCCCCGATCGGCATAGCCCCAGAACTCAGGTGCGCCGAGTCCGAGCGCAGCGCAGGCTGCGCGTGATTCGGAGGCTCGAGTCTGCGGACTGCCAGCCCCGGCGCCATCGGTCAGCACCACGATATCCACCCGCGCGCCCTGCAGCGCGTGCAGCCTCGCGCACCCGCCGCATCCGAACACCTCGTCGTCGGGGTGGGGCGCGAGGACCAGCACCCTGGAACCTTGCGGCACGCTCAGCGATTCGTAGGGAACCAGATCCTGCTCGCGAGCTGGTCGCAGCGGCTCCGCCGTGTCCAATTCCCGACCGCAGCCTCGTGTGCTCATCACTGCATTGTCGGTGCTTCAGTGGTAGCGAATCGCCACCGCCTGCGCCAGGGCCACGGCGCTGAGCAGCCCTTGAGTGGCGCAGATCGTCCAACCCGAAATCCGCCAGGGCCGCGCGATTGCCGCAGGCCGTCCCGCAGCCCATGCGACGGCCAGCACCAGAGCGGGGCCGAGGAAATATCGACCCTGCACGCCTTCAATGATCTGTGCGGGGTGCTTCGACCAGGTCAGCAGCATGGCCAGGAAGATCAGGGCCAGGCATGCCAGCCCCAAGCCCGTGAGCACCAGGCCTCGGGCTGCGTCGCTGCGCAGTCCCGCGCCACCGATCCCACCCGACCGCTTGGTCCACCACGACGCCAGCCCCAACCCCAGCAGTGCCAGGATGCCGACGGGCAGCACATCGTAGGCCCAGGCCGGCAGCAGGGTGTCCAACCAGCCGAGCTTGCCGATGAACGAGTCGCGGTAGAAGGCCAGGATCAGAGGGTCGCCCAGAGTCCTGTGCATCACTTCCCAAAGGGCTGCCGGCTGGCTGGCATACCCCTGGGCGATCTCCAGCGTTCCCACGCTGCGCTGCACCCGCGAGTCGACCGTGGTGGCCAGCGCATGGGCCCACCAGGCCACACTCAGCAGGGTGACTGCCAGAGCCGCGCCCAGCACAGGCCAGGCGTGCCTGCCGCCGCGAGCCAGCAGCCCGAGCCACCAGGGCAGGGCCAACAGCGGCAGCATGTGCGGGCGGCAGCCCAGGAGAACCAGCAACACGGCAGCCAGCGCTGCCGCAGTCCCGGCGAGACGGTCATACCCGCCTTGGCCTGCATCCAGCCATGCACGCATGAACAGGCTCAACGCCAGCAGCGTCAGCGCGTTGGCCAGTCCGTCGGGAACCGGAGAGGCCGCTTGGTACAGACTCATCGGCAACAACAGCAGCGCCCACGCCAGGGAAGGCGGCTGCCAGCAACGCAGGGCCGCGGCCAGCAGCAACAGCACCATGCCCACGCTTGTGGCCTTGGCCAGGCGGTAGGAGTCCAGCACCCCGAGGCCCGCAGCGCGGCCGGCGGCCAGTCCAAACGCGGCGGGCGCGTAGATCAGGGGCATGTAGTAGCCCACGCCGGGGAGAACCACCGCAGTTGGCCGCCCGCTCCAGGCCAGCGATTCCATCTCCTGGCGTTCCTGCGCGCTCAGCCGCCGGTCCGCCTGCACCGCGATGGCCATGTAGGGCGCAGCCAGTCGCTCCATCGACGAGTCCATCACCGCGTGTGCGGGAGCGCCATCCTGCTGACGCAGCGTCCAGTGTCCGCCGGCCAGTGAGGCGGCGCGGCCCAGATGCTGCAATTCATCGGGCGACTGCAGCGGCGGAATCTGCCAGGACAGCACCGAAAGCACGGCCCACAGCACCAGACCCGCGAGCCACCGCAGCCAAGGCGTCAGGCCCACGCCGCGTGGTGTCATTCCTGCGGCTCGTCCAGATGATCGGGCAACAGGGGATGCAGCACCTGCCGGGGCTGGTTGGCCACATCGTGTCCCATGAAGGCCAGCAGCAGTTGAATGCCCAGCAAGGTCGGCAGCGCGGCCAGCATGATCGTGCCCAGCGGCGTGGCCACTGCGGTCTCCAGGGCTTCCCACCAACGCACGCCACCATAGACGAGGCCGAACATCAACATCAGGGCGCCCACAACGAGTTCCAGCGAAGCCAGCGTCATGTCGCGCAGGAAGTAGCTGTAGGCGATGCGCTTGACGAAGTTGCGCAGGTGCTTCCAGGCGAACTCATGGAGGATCTGACCGATTTTCAGGTGGCTGGTTTCCTGGCCGTACCTCGCCCGCATCGGCACATCCACCACCACGGCGCGCGCGATGCCCAGGCGAAACAACATGTCGCTCTCGAAAAAGTAGCGGCGGCTGACCTTGTCCAGTTCCAGCAAAGGCAGAAGCCTGACTTGGATGGCGGTGTAGCCGTTGGTCACGTCAAACACGCTCCAGTATCCGGTGGAGAGCTTGGCCATGAAGCTCAGCAACGCATTGCCCACCAGTCTCAAGCCGGGCATGCGGGCCAGCGATGCGGGTGAGTAGAAACGGTTTCCCTTGGTGTAGTCCGCGCGGCCCTGCAGGATCGGCTCGACGAAGCGGGGGAGCAGCCGCGGGTCCATCTGCCCATCCCCATCAACCTTGACCAGCACTTGCGCTCCGGCCCGTGCGGCGGCGCGGTATCCCGCGATCACGGCTCCGCCCACGCCCTCGTTGTGCGGCAGCTCGATGACCTGCACTCGAGGGTCCTTGACATGCTGGCGCACCCAGGCGCCTGTACCGTCCGGGCAGGCATCGTCCACCACCCAAACCTGCTCTACCCAGGCGGGGATGCGTGAAATCACACCTCCGACATGTGCTGTGCAACGGTAGCAGGGGATAACGACGGCCACTCGCGTCTGGCTGGCGGAGGGCTGGTCCATGGGGCGAGATTCTAAGGAGGCGGATGCCGGGCGCGGTGCAGAATCGGCTCCATGGGCCCATCAGCCTTGACATTCGACACCATGGAAGCGACGCGGACCGTGCGCATCGAGGCGCTTCGCGCCGCGGCTGCAGCCCTGGTGGTGCTGACCCACTACCTGCCGCTGGCCGGCGTGCAGCCTGGCGCTTGGGGCCTGGCCAGCACGGGCGTCAACCTGTTCTTCGTGCTCAGCGGGTTCGTCTTCGCCCCTTATCTGTTGCGGCCGGGCTTTGCGCTGGCCCCCCACCTCGTGCGCCGCGTCTTCCGACTCTTTCCGCTCTATCTGATGGCCCTGTTGGCGTACGCCCTGCTCAAGCCTGCGCACATCCGTTGGGATGGCATGGCGGCGCATGTGCTGATGCTCCACACCCTCGGAACGATGGAGTTGGCCGCGTTCTACAACGTGGCTTTCTGGAGCCTGCCGCCCGAGGTCGAGTTCTACCTGGCTCTGCCAGTCCTGGCCTGGCTGGTCGCTCGAATCCGACTGCGTGGCCTGTTGATGGTTGGCCTGGCTGCGCATCTGGCACTGGCCCTGACGGCCCACGCCGGGGAGTCGCCCGAATCGGCGCGCTCCTTGGCCACGGTCCATCTGCCAGGTCTGTTGCTGCAGTTCGCGTTCGGTGCCGCCGTGGCGCTGGCGCCCGCCGCTTGGACAGCATTCCGCTGGCGAATCGTCAGTGGCTGTCTGGCGGTGGCTGCGGGTCTGGCCTTGGTGCTTGTCTGGCAGGCGGCACTCAGGCCCGATGGGGGCAGCAGCCTGCCGCCCGCCTTGGCCGCGAGTGTGGGCGCCTGGGCTGCGCTGGGCTATGCCTTGGCATTGCATGCGCTCCTGCCCGGGATCCCGGAGCCGGGGCAGACGGCGGCGGGCGAACCCAGGAAGACCTTCTGGCATGTCGCTCTTCAAAGACTTGGACTGGCTTTGGGTGCGATGAGCTACGGCGTCTATCTGTTCCACAACGCCGCGCCGATGGTTCTGCAGCGGGCTTGGCCATCACTTCAGGGCGCCGGCCTGGTGTTGTCCAGCGTGGCTCTGACGCTCGTGGCGGCCGCGTTGGCACACCGTTTGGTGGAGTCGCCCCTTCGATCCTTCGGCCGCGAACTGGCCCAACGGCTGACACGCTGAGCCCGCGGGCGGGCGCCATCGGCCGGGCTTGGCCTCAACGCCCGGGCGCTGACACCTCAAACGCGCGCCAAACGCCTTCGGCCAACGCCCAGTAGAACCCGCGCTCGAGCTGAGCCCACTCCGCCGGGTTGAATGGTCGCGGCGAACCAAGGCGCACGAGGGCAGGCTGCCCGCGCAAAGACGGACTGAAGGCTTCGATGGCACCCAGCTCCCTGGCCGCTTGGCCCGGGTCGTCCAGCCTCAGAACCGTTCGTCCATTTCCGATGCCCCAAGACGCCTCCGGCCGTCCGGCTTCCCAACGCCTGAGCCTGACGTCCCAACCTTCCCACCAGCCATGGTGCCGTTCCAGAAACGCAGCGCGGGACTGCTCCATCAGCGGTCCCTTGTGTGCGGCGTGCCGCCAGGCATGCACGGCCCGCACGCTCGGGTCCAGCAGCAGTCGGCGGCCCTGGCGGCGCAAACGCAGGCTCAGGTCGGCGTCCTCGAAGAACATGAAGTAGCGTTCATCGAAGAGTCCGCCGGCCTGCTCCACGGCCGCACGCTCCAGCAGCAGTACTGCGCCAGCCAGACAGGGCACGACGAAGGGTTGCCGGCCACTCATCTCTCGCCGCGTGCGCCGCACGGCAGCGCTGGCCCAGGTGGCCGCACCCCAGGCAGCCTGCAAGCTGCGGCATGCCCACGCCCAGGGGCCTTGCGGCTCAGGCCTGGGCAGCACGAAACCTCCGGCCTCATCCCAGTCCGTGCGCGGGCTGGCCGCCGCAGCCTCGGGATGTTGACGCAGCGTCTTCCACAGGTCCGACAAGGCCGCCCCAGTGATTCGGGCGTCCGGATTGAGCAACAGCACATGCGGCGCCTGGGTAGCGCGCCACGCCCGGTTGCAGCCCGCGGCAAACCCCAGGTTGGCCTCAGCGATGTCCAACCGCCAATCCAGAGCCCCGCTTCGTCGCGCAAGCCCCTGCGCCAGCATCTGTGCCTGGCCGGTGTCCTGGCTGTTGTCGACAACGGCCACCCGTCCATGGGGCCAGGGTCCGAGGTGGTCCAGGCTGGCCAGCAACTCGGCAGCGCTGTGGTGGTTGACGATCAGCAGGTCGAGCTTCACGGTGCGGGCGTGCGGTGGGCCATGGGCAGGTTGGGCAGCATGTCCATCGCCCACCACCGGCCGGGTTCGGACAGGATCGCTTGGCCCATGAATCCGTAGAGCCGATCGAGCGTTTTCCCATCGCGGGCGGATCCAGGCTCGCACCAGTGCAGCTCATACCGTGGCCCGCCCACGTGTCGGCAGACGAAGGCCCCGAGTTGGGCGTCCTGGTGCTGGGCCAGCCGTTGGGCGCCGCCGGCCAAGGCTCGGGACCCACCGAGGAAAGACACCTCCATGGCCGCGCCGCCCGGCCGCACCGGTGCGTCGGCCAGCACCACCAGGACATCGCCGCGCTGCAGCATGCGGAAAAACGGCCGGATCCCATCCTCGATGTTGAGCACCTGGCCGCCATTGAGCGCCTGTTCGAGCCCACGGTACTTGCGCTCGAAGTGCGCCGTCACAGCCCTGTCGACCCGGGGATCGGCGGGCACGTCGGAAGCCATGGCGTTGACGCGGATGCCGCTGGCCTGGGCCAACAGCGCGATGCCCAGGTAGAAGCTGTCGAAGTGGGGTGTCAGCAGGATCAGGCCCCGATGGCGCGCTGCCAGAGCCATGCGCCGGGGCGCATCGGCAGGGTGGAACTCGCATCGCAGCTCGGGCCAGCGCCTGCGGTCCATCAGGCATGCTTCGAACTCATCGCGAGCCTCCACCGCGAAGCGCTGCCTGACCCACCGCTCGGGATCGCCGCTGGCGCCCACGGTTCTGAGCTCGGCAGCGGCCAGCAGGCTCAAGCGCCAGACATGTCGACTCCCCAGCGCCATCGAGCGCCAGTCCCGCTTCAGAGCGGCATTCGCCCACCCGCGGGCCAGAGCAGCCGCATAGCCAAGCCGCAGGGGCCACCGGGCCATGGCCGGCAACAGCGCTGCGTAGTCTGCTCGATGGACCAAGCGCGCCAGCACCCCCGCATACCGCCGCACCGCCGCACGCGCTCCCAGGGGTGGTTGCACAGCCGGCTCAGTCATCGGGCTGCGCCGTGAAATGTCGCTCGATGAAGGAACGCACATCGCCCGGCTTCCGGATTTCGAAGCACGGTGTCAACACCGGCAACTGCCGTTCCCACTTGCGCTCGAAGGCCTCGCCGCTTTCGGTGATCCTCGCCAGTGTGGTTCGCGGCATGCTCCCTCGTGCGGGTGTGGCCGACTCATGGAAGCACGGCGCGCGCAGGACTGCTGCCACATGTCCCCCGGCCCGAGCCTGCAGACACAAGTCGGTGGCGTAGAAGTCGAAACCCAGCGACTCGTCCATCCACAGCCCGGCGGCCAGGTCCACCGCCACCAGCAGCTCATCGAGACTGCTGGCCAGGCAGGGCAGGGGATTGGGTTCACGCAACCACTGCCCGCGGTCGCAGACTTCACCCGCCCGTACCGCGCTCTCACCCCAGCCGCTGAGCCCGTAAACGCCGACCACGGCCAGGTCGCTCCAGCGCGCGCTCGCCTGCTGCAGCGCCTGCGAGAATTGGGCCCACCAGCCTTCTGGCAAGCGCACATCCTGGTGCACCCAAAGCAGCCAGTGCCGCCCGGGTGCGGCGCCCAACTGTCGCAGCACCCGGCGACCTCCCGCGTTGAACGCGGCGGCCGCGCTGCGTGGCCGATGGACCAGAGTCACCGAGCGCAAGCCCGGCCATCGGCCGCCGCCGGCGGAGATTCCCGCCGACCCCAGCAGGTGCGCATGAAGCACCGACTTGTCGGTGGTTGCACACACAAGATGCAGCGCTGGTGGCGGGCTCAAGGGCTCAGCGGTCATCGATCAGGCCAGCGTTGTCTGTGCTCAAAGAAAATCGGTGTCACCCGCCATCATCCACCAGGCGCGATGTGACAGCTCCAGCGCGTCAATCGCGCCGGCGGTGGGAACGCCGATGCGAGCGGCTTGGGTGCGAGCTGCCTCCTGCGTGCCCTCCAGCAGGGCCCACGGAGCGTTTGTGAACCACCCGTGCAACTGCGTGGCGCCATGGCGTGCGGATTCCTCCATCACGGCCGCCCAGGCTCGGCGCAGCAACTGAGGCGGGCCCACATAGTCGAGCCAAAGGGCCTGATCCGCGGCGCCCGCGTGCCCCCGCGGCTGAAGCACGGCCACGGCGCTGGGCAAGGCGCGCCCAGCGCGCTGCAGCCCGATCCACACCAGAGGCCTGTCGGCAGCGGGGCTCAGGTGTCGCCAGCGCAGGGTCTGCACATCGCGCTCCGCGACCACCTCCTGCCGCAGTGCCCCGCGCATCAGGTTCCAAGCCAGCGCCAGCACTGCCCCGTCCCGCCGGGGCTCCAGCGGCTGCGCCACCCAACCACGCGCATCCCGCAGGGCCTGCCTCGCTGCAGGCCAGGCCCTTTCGTCCCACACGGCGGCCCAGAATGGCCCGCCATCGTGCAGCACTCCCAACCGGTCCGCGAGCCGCAGGTGCCTGTGGCTGGGGAACCCGTACCCGACCTCGAACCGCCGGCCCACGCCCAGCTGCGACTCGTAGAAGGACTGGGACACCCGGAAGAACGCACTCTGACGCCTGGCCCCGTGCCGCCAGGGCTGGCGCACCATCACATCAACGATCTGCAGACCCTCCCGCAAGCGCCCGCCCCACCACAACCGGCGCGGCAATCCGCCGCAAAACGCCGCCAGTTCATTGCCACTCCACAAGCCCAGCCCAACGCCTTGCCCAGCGCCATACTTCCAATCAAGCCATCGTTCATCGGACCGAGAGCCGAAGACTTCCCGATGGGCCATCAGCAGCCCGCTGCCCTGGCTTTCCAGCGCCCACGGGCGCGGCACCAGGTTGGCCGCAGCGAACGCGTCAACGCCCTCCATCAGGATCCCCGGCGGCGGCGCCGCTGCTGGCGGCCCGCCAGACCCGCGGCAAGGCAACCAAGCCCTGCAGCGGTCCGTCCTGCACCACCGTCACGACCGCGGCCTGCATGACCTGGTCATAGGCGTGCAGGCCATCTTCGGACAGCACGAAGGCCGTGAGCCAGTAGCGGCCCTTGAGCAGGGGCAGGCGCGGCAACACCAACTCCATCTGCCCGCTCCCATCGGGCCGCCTGTCGATGCGAGCCCCGTCGTGCAGCGACAGCGCGCTGCTGACGGTCAGCCCGTTTTCATCGGAGACGCCCAACGCCAAGGTGGGCTGCGGCAGTGCCGGGTCGCTGACGAAGGAATAACGCAGGATCAGGTCATCGATTCCGCTGCGCACCGTGGCAGCCGTGCCCCACGACTGGCCCTCGAGGCGTATGGAAAAACCCGTGATGCGCGCCGTTCCCTTGGGTGCGGTGGGCACCCCGGCGCATTCACCCTCGTCGGACTTCGGCTCCCGAGGGTCTGCACGGCCCAAGCCGTTGAGGTGCGCCTGGTAGGCGCCGCAGACCTGGGATGAGGTGCCCGCCATGCGCAGGCGCCCTCCATCAATCCACAGAGCCCTGTCGCACAGGGCCTCCACCTGGTACATCGAATGCGAGCAGAACAGGATCGTGGCGCCCTGGGCCTTGAGCTGCATCACCCGCTCGAAGCTCTTGCGCGCGAACGCGCCGTCTCCTACCGAGAGGGCCTCATCGATCACCAGAATGTCGGGCTCGACCGCGGTAGCCACGGCAAAAGCCAGCCGCATGAACATGCCCGAGCTGTAGGTGCGCACCGGCCGGTCGATGAACTCGCCAATGTCGGCAAAGCGCAGCATCTCCTCCAGCCGGGCTTGTGCCTGTTCGGGGCTCAGGCCCAAAAGCGCCGCATTGAGCAGCGCGTTTTCGCGCCCGGTGAACTGGGGGTTGAAACCCGCGCCCAGCTCCAGCAGCGCAGCCACCCGGCCGCGCACGCCCAGGGTCCCGGCGCTGGGTGTCAGCGTGCCGCAGATCAGCTGCAGAAGCGTCGATTTTCCTGCGCCGTTCTGCCCCACCACGCCCACCACTTCACCGCGTGCCACCCGCAGGTCCACGCCGTGCAGCGCCCAATGCAGGCGCGCTGCCGAGCGACCGCGCAGATGGTGCATCAGCCGCTGCCAAGGGGAGTGGGCCAACACATAGGCCTTGCCCAGTCCTGAGCATTCGATGGCGGGCTCGGCGCCTGTGGGCTGCCGCGGCGTAGGCTCAAACGACATCGGCAAACCCCGGGCGCACCCGCCTGAACAGCGCCGCCCCGGCAACAGCCGCAAGCAGCCCGGCCGCTGCCGCCCAGGCCAAGGCGGCCGCATCGGGTGGCCGGCCGGCCACCAGCACGGTGCGAGTTTGCTCGATCACTGTGGCCAGTGGGCTCCAGCCCAGCGCCGCCTGCAGGCCAGGCTTGAGGTGGCCCAGCTCGTAGAACACGGGCGAGAGGAACAGCAGCGCGCCAAGCGCAGGGGCCACCAGCTGGGCCACATCCTTGACATAGGTGCCCACGGCCGCCAGGGCCCAGGCCAGCCCCAGGCCCAGGGGCAGCAGCGGCGCCCACACCACCAGGAGCCACCAGGCCGTGGCCGGAACCATCCCCGCAGCCAGGCCCTGGGCGGCCAGGGTGACCGTCAGGCCCGCGACCATCGGCACCAAGGCCGACAGCGCCACCACCCAAGGCAGCAGCTCCAGGGGGAAAACCACTTTCTTCACCAGATGCGGCGCATCCACGATCAGACGCGGGGCCCGCGCCACGCACTCGGCCAGCCAGTTGAACGGCAGCAATGCGCACATCAGGCGTACGGCGAAGTCCACATCGGCAGCCCAGCCGACAGGGGTTGACGGCTCGCCCGCGTCGCCCCAACGCACGCCCATCGCATGCCGCAGCACCAGGGTGTAGACGGCCACCATCAGCAGCGGGGCCAGAATCAGCCAGGCCCAACCCAGCCATTGCCCGCGATAGCGCTCGGCCAAGTCGCGCACCACAAGCTGCCGCAGCAGCCCTTGGTGACGGGCTGGCCACAAGGCTGCAGTCAAGGCTCGCGGGCTCATGGCAGTTTGTTCCTCACGCCTTGGGCGACTCATTCCGCCCGTTGGCGATGTTGCGCAACGCCAGCTCGTTGAGCACTCGCAGCTCATCGCCCTGGCGCAGCAGCACCCCTTGTGCGAAAAGCACCTGGAAGGCCCGAGTGACGGTCTCGCGGCTGGCATTGATCATGATGGCCAGCTCCTGGTGGGTGGGCACCCTCGGCACCACCAGGACTCTCGTGTCCGGTCTGGCCTGGGTGGCACCACCCGCGGCCGGAGCCTCCTGGGCCAGTTGCAGCACCAGCACGCAAAGGCGCTGGAAGGGGTTGGGCAGCCCCAGGAGCGTGCGTTGTGCCGTCACGGTCCGCAGCCTCGATGCCAGACGCAGCATGATGTCGCGGCTGAGCTGCGGGAACCTGAAGATCAGCTCTCGAGCCGTGGCGGCGTCCAGCACCGCCACAACGCTGTTGGAGGCCGCCACCACGAATTCCGACGCCGGCTTGCCGTCAATCACGCTGAGTTCACTGTAGAAATCGCCGGGATCCACAAAGTAGAGCCCCACGCTGCGCCCATCGACCGTGAAGTCCACGCCCTGGAGGCGCCCGCCCACAAGGAACCCGAGCTCGGCGGCCGGGGCATTCTTGGCGGCCACAACGGCTCGTCGGGCCACTTCCCGCAGTTGCATGCGCGTCGAAAGTTCGTCCAGCACATCCCTTGGCAGGGATCGGATCAGGCCGAATTGGCCCAGAATTTGCTGAGACACGGGCATACGCGACGAGTGTATCGCCGCGATCTGCGTTGCCCGTCGAGCCTGATACGGGCCGGGTGCGAATCGCGGAGTGAGTCATCGCACACATTGGATGGCATTGTGACCCGGCGCACATCCCGGACCGTCGTTCTGGTGAGAAAATTCAGCAATGAGAGTCTTTCCACGACTCATGACCACCGTTGTGATGCGCATCGCGCAGTTCCGGCATCCATCGTTGCCGATTCGCACAGCGTTCGTGTCTGTGCTTGTCCTCTTTGCGCTCGCGCAACCACAGCGGGGCCATGCCGAGGCTTCCGTGGGCGTGGTGTCTCTCCTGGTGGGGCAGGCTTACGCCATCTCGGCAGACGGCCAGGGCCGCCGATTGGAGCGAGGTTCGCCCCTGCGCGTGGGGGACCGCATCGAGACCCCGGCCGGCGCTCACGTCCATGTGCAGTTCGTCGATGGCGCGCGCCTGAGTGTGCGGCCGATGAGCAGGCTGGTCATTGAGGATTATTCAGCCCCCCAGAGCGACCGGGCCAACTCCGGCGGCATTCGCTTTCGCCTGGAAGCGGGTGTGGTCCGCAGCATCACGGGTCAGTGGGGCGATGTCGCCAAGGATCGCTTCCGGCTCAACACGCCGTTGGCGGCCATCGGCGTTCGCGGCACCGACTTCGCCGTGCGAGCCGAGCCCGACCGCACTTCCGCAGCGGTCTACACCGGCGCCATCGTTGTTGCCGCGCTGGATGGCGCTTGCGCGGCCACCTTGGGCCCCTGCATCAACGGAAGCGAGCGGCTGCTGACCGAAGCGATGAAGGGGCAGATGGTGCAGCTCAGCCGCAGCCAATCCACGCCTGAACTGGTGCCGGCCGTGGACCTTCTGGCGCACAGCGCGCGTGCCGTGCCATTCGCCGCGGCGGCGGCCGGCAGCAGCCGTCCGGCGTCCCGCTCCTCTTCCGCGCCTGTTGATGCATCGGTGGCGGATGCTCTTGCCGCAACTGCGGCACGTCAGGCAGCCACCGCGCCAGGCCCCGTGGTCAACCTGTTTGCCTGGGGGCGCAATGCCAACTCTTTGGTCGGCGACAACCTCAGCGTGCCCACTTCCGAACTGCTGTCCAGCGGTGCCAGACCCACGGTGGGCATCTTCAGCTACACCCTGTTCACCACGGCCCCCGCGCTCTCCCCCAGCGCCGTTCTCGGCGCAGGGCAGGCCTCGGCCTCATTGCGTCTTGCCAGCAGCTACGCCGGGTTGGTCGATATCTACGGTCAACCGATCGAAACCGTGGCCGTCACCGGCGGCACTCTGAACCTGGACTTCGCCCGACTGCTCTTCAGCACCACGCTCAACCTTTCGGGTGTGAAACTGGGTCAGGACACCATCCAGTCCAGTGGCAGCATTTCTCGCTCAGGACTGTTCTACAGCGCCCAGTCCGACCAGCTTGTGGCCGGCGCGGTCAGCCCGGATGGCCGGCAGGCCGGTTACCTCTTTGAAAAGCGCGTCGAGCCGGGCTTGCTGCGCGGGATCACGCTGTGGGGCCGCTGAAGCCACCCGGCCGTCTGCCCGAGCCTTGGCGCTTTGTGTGGCTCTTGGGGGCCTTGACTGCAGCGCTTGTCACATTGCTGCTTCACATCGGCGCGGGCACGTCGCTCAGGCAATGGGAAAGCCGATTGGGGGATCTGTTCTGGAAGCACACGGCCCTCTTGTCGGCGGAGCGTCGCATCGTTCTGGTCGACATCGATGAGCGCAGCGTGGCCGAGCTGGGACCGTGGCCCTGGTCGCGTGACCAACAGGCGCGGCTGATGGATCGCCTGGGTGAGCAGGGCGTTCGTCAGCAGATTTGGGATGTGGTTTTTGCGGGGCCCGGCGTGGCCCCTTCGGTTTCGCCGCGGCTGGCCAACGAGGCGTTGGCAGGCTCTGTTGCCCGCAACAGGCCCGTGCTGGCGCAGGTCTTTGGTCTGGAGTCCGGTTCCGCTGCGGGTCAGCCCACCCGCGAGGGTCGCCCGGCGGGCGCATTGCCCTGGACGGATTGTCCCGCTCCGTTCGAATCGGCGGCCGTATTTCTTGGCAACCACCCGGCGGTGCTGGCTTCGGCGAAGGGACCGGCGGTCGGCCACATCACGCCCCGGCTGGCGCACGATGGCGTGCTTCGGCCCCAACCGGCAGTGGTGTGCTTTGAAGGACGCGCCTATCCTTCGTTGGCGCTGAGCGCGTTGGGGCAATCCTTCGGTTCACAGAACTGGGTGATTCGTCGAGGGGGCTGGTTTGAGGCGCACTGGGTCCTGTCGCTCTGGCCTGAAGGGTCGGAAACGCCTCTGCGACCGGCGTCGAGCCCCTCCCGTCAGCCCTTGATCAGCGTGCCCCTCGAAGCCAATGGAGATCTGCCCATCGCCTGGCAGCGTCACCCGCAGGCATGGACGGCGCTCAGCGCTGCCGATGTGCTGGCCGGCCGCGTTCCCAGCGGCATGCTCTCGGGCGCATGGGTGCTGGTCGGGGGCTCGGCGTTCGGTCTGAATGACCGCATCGCCACGCCCCTGCAGACTGCCGCGTCGGGTTTCCTGGCCCATGCGCAGATCCTCTCCAACCTGATCGACGAGTCCGTGCCGGTGCGCCCCCGCGCGCAAGCCGCTCTTGAGGTGGCTGGGGTGCTGGTCGTCATGGGTCTGTTGGCTGCACTCGATCGCGTCCTGCGGCGGCGGCGCCATCCGTCTGCCCATCTGGCCATGGGTCCCGTGGCGCCCGTGTGGTTGATTCCGATGGCTGTGGTCATTCCCGCGTGTTTCTTCCTGGCTCATCTGGCTCTGATGCGTCTTGGTCTGTCCACAGGCTGGATGGCGCCGGGCTTGGCCGTGGGAGTCGTGGCTCTTGGGATGGGGGCTTGGGCGCAGGTTCGCCACCGGTCAGAGCGGGAGCGGCTCTACGGGCACTTGGCCAGCTACTTGCCCGCCCGCGTGGCCCAGGTCATCGCCGGCCGCAATCGGTCCGACCGCATCGAGGCGCGGGCCGATGAGGCGGTGGTCATGTTCGCCGACATTCGCAATTTCAGCGCGTTCTGCGAAGGACGCCCGCCCACCGAAGCCGCCGCAGTGCTGCACGCCTTCTACACCAGCGCTTTCCGAGCCGTGGAAGCTCAGGCGGGTGTGCTCGAGGCCATGCAGGGTGACAGCATTGTGGCCGTCTGGACGATCGGCCAGGGGCAGTCGGCCTCTGAAGCGGGCAGCCGGGCGTTGGCGGCCGCACAGAACCTGCTCATCTCGATCCAGGACGCTCTGCCCGACCCGGCGCCCGGCGGCCTGGAGCCGCTGGCCTTGGGCATCGGGCTGGAGTGCGGCCCGTGCGTGAGCGGCTCCATTGGGTCCGCAGAGCGCCGCACCCATCTGGTCTTGGGTCGCACCGTGACGGTCGCGAGTCGGTTGGTGGAGATGACCGCGGAGCTGGCGCACCCCATCCTCATCGGCGAGGGCCTGGCCTCTCAGATCAATGGCGCGCTTGGTGCTCGGCACCTGCGCTCCCTGGGCAATTTCATGCTCGAGGGTCTGAGGGTTCCTCATCATGTGTACGCGTGGGTCCTCTCTGGCGAGGTGCGTGGGTTACCATCGTCGCCGTCCGCGAACGACCCGCGTCTTGCCGTGGAGATTCCACCCGCGCAGGCGGCCATCGGGCCTTCAATGTCGCCCACGGCAGCGGGGCCGTCTTCCCAGCCCCTGCACTGACCTTCCAGCTTGATCATCGCCTCCTGCGCGGCCCTCATTGCTGCGGTTGCTCCCCTGCTCGACAGATCAGGCCCCATCGATGTGGCGGCCGCACAGTCTTGGACGAGCGCGGCGCGCCAGCAACTGGGCAGATGCCAGAACGATGTGGCATTTCTGGTGGCATTGGGGCGCGTGCTCAGGGCCCTCGGGCAAACAGACGAGGCGGCCGAGCATTTGGAGCGTGCGCTCCTTTTGGCCCCCAACGATCCGGCGGCCTTGCGCGCCTTTGCTCAGGCCCTGGCCGACTTGGGCGATCCCACCGCAGCCCGCCAGATTCTGGCCCTGGCCGCTCCGCTTGAGCCGAATACCAGCGGCAACCCATCGAGCCGCAGCCAGGGTTGGAGGCCGCCGGTTCGGATCGCCTGGCGGGATGCATGGAGCCTGACGGGCGGAGCCGAGCGCAACCTCCTGGGCGTGACCAGCGCCTCCACCCTCACGCTCACACTGCCGGGCCTCGATCCGTCCCGGCCGGTGCTTGTGACCTTGCCGCTGGAGGCATCCGCGCAGCCTCGCAGCGGCGGGTATCTGCAAGCCGGCGCGAGCTGGCAGGCTTTCATCAGCCGTGACACCGATCCGCGCGGCGATTCTCAGCAGGAGTGGGGCCTGCAGGCGGCGGTTCGCTGGCGCCAGGTGCCGGCGCTGCCGGCCGCGGGCTTTGCCACGGTGGAGGTGGCGGCAACCCACCAGCGGCGCTACGCGTCCAAGCCATGGGGGCACCACTTCAGCGCCATGGCGGCCTACCTCGACAGTCGCACGGGTGTCACCTACGGCCAAGCCGGGCTGACGGCCGCGCTCGACGGCACCGCCTGGGGGTGTCAGGCGCGTGCCGGTGTCGAGTGGCTTGCGCGTCGCTATGGCTCCAACCCCGTGCTCGACGGTCATCAATCCGCTCTGCAGCTCCAGGCGGCCTGCTCGCCTGCGTTGCAGCTCACGCTGCGCGGTGGGCGGGATCAGCCCATGGACTCTCAGCGCCCCGGCGGGGTGCAGCAACTGGTGGACCTGCGCGCCAGAGGGCAGTTCGGCGCCTGGGCCTGGGAGGCCGAATGGGCGCGACTGCGCGACCGCAGCGGCTACAGCCCCTTGCTCGATGCAGGGGCGCCGAGACACCAGACGCGTCGTGCCTGGCGGGTCGAGCGTGTGGCCTACAGCCAGCGCCAAACCGGCTGTGACGATTGCCGCCGGCAGCTGCTCTTGGTCGGCCTCGAGGCCCAGCAGCGCCAGAGTCGCATCGAACTGTTTAAAACCAACAACTTGGGCTTGTTTATGTCATGGCAAATCATTAAATAAGGGTTTACACCAATCAAAAGTGTCGACTTGTGACAACAAACCCGCTGCCGATGTGATGTCCGTCACTTGAGGCGGCAGGGTAAAGCCACATACACTTGCTCCGTGGTTCGAAGGCTCGAGCACCCCACAAGCGTTCCGCCGTGGTTCCTGCGCGTCCTTTGAACTCAGGTTCAGTACCACCGTCTCAAAAAAGGAAGACACATGCCCTCTCAATTGCTCCGTGGTAGCGCTGCCGAAGCAACCACCCACCTGTCGTTGGTGCTCAATGGCACTGTGCCCAGCAACCCGATCTACGCGAGCTACACCGCCGAATTCACCCGCATCGGTGAATTTGCGTTGGCCAAT
>CAYYYC010000018.1:12034-17160 GCA_964475695.1 uncultured Rubrivivax sp. | reverse complement strand
CTTCGTTGTTCGAAAGGATGAGACCCTGACGGCCGAGCAGATGATGGCGTTCTGCGCCGAGCAGCTCACCGGTTACAAGCGTCCGCGGCAGATCGAGTTTCGCGCCGAACTGCCCAAGACCAATGTGGGCAAGATCCTCCGTCGGGCGCTTCGAGAGGCCGCTTAAACGGCCAGGCCCGTGGTGTAAACGGACTGCTTGCGCCCGTCTCCTGCCTGGAGCGCTAAACGCATGGTTTCCGTGTTCTGCAGATTCAATCAGTGACGACCGCCCACGGGCAACTCGGATCCTGATGCGAAAGGCTCAAGCTTGGCGTGGTGCGCCAGCCTCGGCCTCCTGCCTGAGCCGAAAGCGCTGCAGCTTGCCGGTTTCGGTGCGTGGCAGGCTGTCACGAAACACAATCGAGCGCGGATATTTGTAAGGCGCGATCGTGGCCTTCACATAGTCCTGCAGCGCTTTGGCCAAGGCCGCCTTCCCACCGAAGCGCGCGAGCATGCCGGGCCGAGCCACGATATAGGCGCGCACAATTTGACCCCGCTCCTCATCGGGTGCGCCGACCACCCCGCATTCAGCAACCGCCTCATGGTTGAGCAGCACCGCTTCGACTTCCGGTCCAGCGATGTTATAGCCAGCCGAGATGATCATATCGTCGGAGCGTGCCTGATAGTGAAAATAGCCGTCCTTATCCACCATGAAGGTGTCGCCGGGCAGGTTCCAGCCATCGCGCACATAGTTGCTCTGGCGGGGGTCCGAGAGATAACGGCAACCCGTGGGACCACGCACCGCGAGCTTGCCCACCGTATTCGGGGGGAGGGTCTTCATGTCGTCATCAACAATACGCGCCTCGTAGCCTGGCACCACCTTTCCGATCGCACCCGGTCGCACCGCTTTGCCCGCTGAGGAAATGAATATATGAATCATTTCCGTTGAGCCGATGCCGTCGATCATCTCGATGCCCGTGGCGTGCTTCCAGAGCTGGCGTGTGGCGTCTGGCAGCGCCTCGCCCGCCGACACGCAGGCTCGCAGCGACGACAGATCATAGTTCCCCACGAGCGGCGCCATCTGGCGATAAAAAGTGGGGGCTGTGAACACCACGGTTGCGCGATGGCGCGCGATGGCAGCTAGCAGTTTCTCGGGGGTGAGGCCTTCCAGGAGGAGCGTTGAGGCGCCTGCTCGCATCGGAAAGCAGAGCATGCCGCCCAGCCCGAAGGTGAAGGCAAGCGGTGGCGTGCCACAAAACACATCGCTCGCCCGGGGCTTCAACACATGGCGGGGAAACAAATCGCACATGGCGATCACATCGCGATGAAAATGCATCGTGCCTTTGGGCTGGCCGGTGGTGCCGGAGGTGAAGGCAATGAGCGCCACATCATCGGAGGCCGTGTCGCACGCTTTGAACGGTGTGGGCACACGTGCAAAGGCGGTTTCGAGTGCGTCGCTCGCACCACTTGCGTCGTTGAAGAACCGGGCGTGTCGCAGTGCTATGCAGGCTCGTGCACCGGCATCGATCTCGGCGCGAAGTCTGGCATCGCAGAGCACGGCCTGAACCTCGGCTTTCTCGGCGATCTGGATGAGTTCGGCCGCTCGCAGGAGTGGCATGGTGGCCACCGCCACCATGCCCGCTTTGACAGTCGCGAGCCAGCAGGCTGCCATCATGGGATTGTTGCCGCCTCGAAGCAGCACGCGATTGCCAGGCACGAGCCCCATCGGACCAGTAAGCACATGAGCAATCCGATCGACTTGTGCGGCCAGTTCGATCCAGGTGCAGCTCGCGACATCATTCCGGAGAGCAAGCGAGTGGCCGTGTCCGCGCGTGATCATCGCGTCGAGCAAGGCCACCGCAGCATTCAGGCGAGCCGGGTAGCGGGTGTCGGGCGAGTCCAGAAACACCGGCCACTGCGTGGCGGGCGGCAGGTTGTTGCGGGCGAAAGTGTCGACATGAGCGGAGCGGTGCATCACGGTTCTCCGGGACGGTTGGATCGGCGGCCAGGGGTTGGGCGGTGTGTCGAAGGCGTAGTGCGCAAGCCACTCACATCGTGCTCGCCTTCCTGATGCAGACTGGTCTTGAGCCGGCCCAGGAGGTCGCGCAGCGTGCGCTGTTCGGTAGCGCTCAGTTCGGACATCAGCGAGACCACCCAGGACTCGTGCGCACGTGCCATGTCAGCAAAGCGTGCACGCCCGGACGGCGTGAGCATCAGGCGGATCGCCCTGCGGTCGCCCGGGACCGCTTCGCGAAGGAGCAGCCCCTCGCGTTCGAGCTGGTCGGCAAGGCCAGTGACATTGCCGCCCGTGACCATCAGTCGGCGTGAGAGCTCGCTCATGCGCAAGCCCTCGGGTTCGCGATAGAGTTGGGCGAGGAGGTCAAAACGGGGCAGGGTCGAGCCAAATCCCCGCCGCAGCCGCTGGCTGACCGACGCTTCGATCAGGGTGGTGCAGGTGAGGAGCCGCAGCCAGAGCTTGAGCGCGGTGTGGTCTTTGGCCACCACCCGGCTCTCCTGGTCAAGCGGCGCGAGCGCCGCTCTGTCGTCCCGTTTGTTCATGGCGAGAAAGTTTAAGCCTGAATGATTCGGACTTAAAGCTTTTGCCGTGAGGGGGGTGAGATCGCGTGCCAGACGACCTGGCGATGGCCTGCGGCAATGGCCCGTTAGCCCGGCGGCTGGTGTGGTGCCCAGTCGTGAGACGGTGATCGACCGGAGGCGCGCGCTTAGAAAGCTGGTAGAGCCTGCCAGTAGTGGGGCGAGCCGGGAAGGTCCGGCTGGCGCTGGCCTCGAGCCCTTCCAGTCATAAAAAGTCCGAACATGGAGGCCTCTTTGAGGACTATAAACCGATAAATACATGCCCGATGGGCCCTGGGCGAGGGAGCACCCGATGGTGCGCTCATGCTGGACGCACAATAAAAAAGGGCGCAATCTTTCGACTGCGCCCTTTCAGACTTCAGATCCTTAGCTGGACTTGGCCAGCGTGGAGATTAGAAGCTGTGCATCACGCCAATTGCGGTGGCCTGACGCTTCTGCAGAGTAGCCGCTGTTGCCATGTCGTTCTTGGTGCTTCCAGACATGATGTAAGCAACGGTGCGCGGGCTGAGGTCGTAACGAGCACCAAACTGCACCAGCGAGAGGTCTTCCGTCTTAACACCGGTCGAGGCGGTCTTTACGGAACCCTTGCCCCAAGAAACGAACGGGCGGATCGCGCCAGCGACATACTCGCCACCAAGCTGGTATGCGGCGGTGTCCTGATCAGCATTGGTCGATGTCTGGTCGTCAATCTTACCTTTGGAGTAGTGAACGCCAACGCGGAGCTGCTTGCTGATGTCGTAGCGGCCGGCCAGTTGGATCAGGCTATTGCTTTGTTTGACAGCCGCAGCAGCAGCAGTGGCATTGATCGCACCGAAAATGTTGGTGGTTCCGCCTGTGATCTTGCCAGTCGCGTCTTCCGAACTAACCACTACCGCATTCGCCTCGGGCTTGAACGATGTGTACGCGGCACTTGCATTCAGCGGGCCGGCCGTGTAATTCGCCAGCAGGCTCATACGGTTATTCTTGTCAGTCTCCTTGCCGTTCGGCGAACCGCCCGAAGCGAACTCGACGGTCTGGCGGCCAGCACCGGCACCGTACATCGCGGTCAGCTGCAGGCCCGACATGCGCGGCGAAATGTAGGTGAGGCCGTTCGCGCGGGTGCCACCGAAGGAAGCGTTAGAAAGCGTGCCGTGGGAGAGATCGCCACCAGGCTGCTCGGATGCGAAGTGATAGCCGCTCAGGGTGGAGACCACGTACAGCGTGGTGTACTGATAACCAAGGCGGACCTCACCGAACCCACCGCCCAAGCCAACGAAAGACTGACGGTTGGTACCCGTTGAGTAGGCGCCTGCGGGCATGTTGCCGGAAGCTGCAACGCCGTCAACCTGCTGACCTGCAGCAGCGCCGCGGGTGGAGAACAGTTGGGGGTTCGTGATGTTGATGCCGTTTTCGATCACGAAGCTAGCGGTCAGGCCGCCGCTCAATTTTTCTGTGCCGCGGAAACCAACGCGGTTACCGGCGTTGAAGCCTTCACCAATGCCCGTGGTTTTGGACAAGGTCGTACCGTTGGCGGCGGTGTGGGTCTTGCTTACATAAGCAACATCCGCGATGCCGTAGAGGGTGACAGAAGACTGCGCAAACGCTGCGCCGGCGGCGGATGCCACGGCCAGTGCGATCAGGGATTTTTTCATTGCATGCCTCTTGAAGAGTTGTACAAGTCTCTTTAGACCTGGGTGCCGCTGGCTGTCGCTAGAGGCACCCGTGCCAACCTCCTGACGGGAAGTTGAAGCGTATTTGAACAGAGCCGGCCGGGGGGCGCAAAGAAAACGCCAGGAATCGGGCTGTGGCCGTTGCAAGCCTGCAACAGACCGCGGTTTTTCACCCTCGCACGCCCCGACGCTCCCCGGGGCACCCTGGCCCGCTCTCGGCTTGCGCCCTGGTTGGTCAATCCGTCACCAATCTGCCAAGATCCGACAACAGTTCCTGTGTTTTTACGAAATCTCCCTATGCCTGACCCCACCCTCACACTCTCGGCGGATATCGGACCGGCTGTGCATGGAAGTGGTTCTGCCGTGGTCGGGACCAGGCCGACATCCTCTGCCGGGCGGGCTTGGATCCGTTTGACGCGGCCCGGGTCGGTGCTGCGCCGTGTCAGGCGGTGTCTGCGGGGAACGCATTTGCCAAGGTGCCGTAGTGGACAATAGCTTTCGTCGCCCATCCGGGCTTGATCATTTTCTGTCGGGCGTGTGCCGAGGACTGGGAACGCTCGCCGATGCGGCGCCCGCCTCGCGGCCCTCCCCTGCGGAGGCGGTGGTCGACGACCTGCCGCTCGAGGAGGCGGAGCGGCGACTCTCCGGCGCACTGATGCGCGTCAATCATGTGGGCGAGATTTGTGCGCAGGCGCTCTACGAAGGGCAGGCGGCAAGCACGTCCGACCCGTCGCTGCGCGAGCACTTTTTGCATGCTGCCCGGGAAGAGGCCGATCACCTGGCCTGGACGCGCGAGCGGCTGCGTGAGTTGGGCGCCTCGCCGTCGCTTCTGAATCCGCTCTGGTATGCAGGCTCGCTTGCGATGGGCGTTGTTGCCGGCCGCGCGGGGGATCGCTGGAGCCT
>CAYYYC010000018.1:9671-12024 GCA_964475695.1 uncultured Rubrivivax sp. | reverse complement strand
CATGGCCGAGACCGAGCGCCAGGTGGAGGCGCATCTGGATTCACACCTCAACCGCCTGCCCGCAGCCGATGCTCGCTCTCGCCGGATCGTCGAGGGCATGCAGCGCGATGAGGCCGCTCACGCGCGCTCGGCGCGTGACCGGGGTGGCGTCGAACTACCCGGCCCGGTGCGGGCGGCGATGCGGGTGGTCTCGCGGGTGATGACCACCGTCGCGCATCGGGTCTGAGGCCAGCCGTCAGTCTTCAAGCACTTCCCAACTGGTGCTGATGGTTGCGGTGTGGGCGAGCATTGCGGAGGCCGAGCAATATTTGTCGTGCGAGAGCTTGATGGCTCGCTCGACCAGGTTGGGCTTGATGCCCCGGCCGCGCACAACAAAATGGAAGTTGATGCGCGTGAACACCTTCGGATCGGCGTCCGCACGGTCTGCCTCGAGCCGGACCTCGCAGCCGCGCACATCCATGCCGCTTTTCGTGAGGATCACGACCACGTCATAGGCTGTGCAGCCGCCCGTGCCGAGGAGCACCATTTCCATCGGACGGGGGGCAAGGTTGCGGCCCCCCCCCTCGACTGCGCCGTCCATCAATACGGCGTGGCCGCTTCCGGTCTCGGCGACAAAGCTCATGCCGCCGGGGCCGGTCCAGCTGACGGTTGCTTTCAAAGTGAGCTCTCCTTCGATGGTGCAGGCTGTGGCGTGCGGGATGCCAAGTTTAAGTTCAACGCCATCGTGCGCGGGTCGCGCACTCCGGCGCCAGGGTCTGCACGGCGCGACAGAATGTTGCGGCGCAATATATACCAAGAGACCTAAGTGAAACGGTCGGGGAGGATGTGCGGGTAAATCCTAGGCTTTGTGCCAGCATCGCACTGCCGACGTTAGTAATGAAGCTGTTTATAATCAGTGATTTATAAAATTTTTTGTAAAAAAGCAACAACTAATTGTGTCGTTTCAGTAAAAACCCCCTTCCGACAGACGGACTCTTGCAACGCACAACCAGCACGAGTATTATTTGCAGCGTTGATCGTTGCTTGATGTGATGCGCGATCTCTCGATGTCTCCTCCACCCTCCTCCAAAAGGTGGATTAACCCGAGCCCTCACCGGCTCGGGTTTTTTTTGCCCTGAAGCCGGTCCATGAGTGGGTTGGCTGGTGGTCGGTCCGTCAAGCAAACAACTCGCCGGTGGCAGACGGTGTGCGCGAAGCGCACCGTCGGGCGAATTGCCCGCCCCGTCCTATGACAGTCAGGTTTTTGACGACGGAATCGTTTCCTCGCTATACTTTAAGGCTTTCCGTCTTCGGGCGGGAGAATGATTTGGTTCCTGAGATCCACACATTCGGGGACCGGGCGCGTGAAATGGATGGCGTCTGACGAGCACCTTTGCGTGGCGTTTGTCCTCCGTTTAAGGCGATGACCGGTTTCATTGAGACAGCCATGAAAACTTTTTCTGCCAAGCCGCATGAAGTTCGGCGAGACTGGTTTGTTGTTGATGCAAGTGACAAGGTCCTGGGCCGGCTTGCGTCCCAGATCGCTCTTCGCCTGCGCGGTAAACACAAGCCTGAATACACCCCCCACGTGGACACCGGCGATTTCATCGTCGTGGTCAACGCAGCGCGCATCCGCGTGACGGGCAACAAAGGCGAGGGCAAGCGTTATTTCCGCCACAGCGGCTATCCAGGCGGCATCTCCGAGACTTCGTTTTCCAAAATGCAGAGTCGCTTTCCAGGGCGTGCGCTGGAAAAAGCCGTCAAGGGTATGTTGCCCAAGGGCCCGCTCGGCTACGCCATGATCAAGAAAATGAAGGTGTATGCCGAAGGCACTCACCCCCACACCGCACAGCAGCCCAAGGCTCTGGAGATCTGAACATGATCGGTAGCTACTATTACGGCACTGGCCGGCGCAAGACCTCGGTTGCTCGCGTGTTTCTCAAACGCGGCAGCGGCAAGGTCGTCATCAATGGCCGCCCCATGGACCAATATTTCGCACGCGAAACGGGACGCATGGTTGCGCGTCAGCCGCTCGAACTCACCAACCACCTCGATGCGTTCGATGTGATGGTCAATGTGCATGGTGGCGGAGAGACGGGACAGGCCGGAGCAGTCCGCCATGGCATCACCCGCGCGCTGATCGATTACGATGCGGCGCTCAAACCCGCGCTGTCAGCCGCGGGTCTGGTCACCCGCGATGCCCGTGAGGTGGAACGTAAGAAGGTTGGTTTGCACAAGGCACGGCGCCGTAAGCAGTTCTCCAAGCGCTGATGGTGTCGCCTCCCGGGCGGTCCGCACTGCGGATGTCCGGTGGGTGGCCGCAGGGGTGCTTGTTGCGCCATCCCACAAAACGCCGCCTTGTTCAGGGCGGCGT
>CAYYYC010000018.1:0-9661 GCA_964475695.1 uncultured Rubrivivax sp. | reverse complement strand
CGTTCGACACGGTGGGATGCAGAGGCATGTCAGCAGACGGTTGATGAGACTTTTGCCAGCCGCTTGTGCTGCGATGGGAGTGCAGCCATCGACCTGGGGCGGGACGCTTTGTCCAGCAATGATGGCGTCTTGCTCATCGTTCTCGATGCGGGCGGTGAAGCCCCCGCAATATCAATGCATGGCGACTGCGCTCCTTATAATGAAGCGCTGAAAGTGGCTATACCGCGAGTGGCGACATCTTAAGCGGCTACCTTCCCACAGGAGTTTTCCTCAGATGGCTATCAAGGTCGGCATTGTTGGCGGCACAGGCTACACCGGTGTGGAATTGCTTCGGCTGCTCGCGCAGCATCCGGAGGCTCGTTTGCATGCCATCACGTCCCGAAAGGAAGACGGGATGCCGGTTTCTGACATGTTCCCGTCGCTGCGCGGGCGGGTGTCGCTCGCATTCTCGGACCCGGCCAAAGCGCCGCTTAATGGCTGTGACGTGGTTTTTTTTGCAACCCCGCATGGGGTCGCTATGGCGCAAACCCCAGAACTCCTTGCTGCTGGCGTTCGGGTGATTGACCTCGCCGCCGACTTTCGCCTCAAAGACACGGCCGAGTTTGAGCGCTGGTACAAAATGCCCCACAGCTGCCCCGAGATTCTTGCCGAGTCGGTGTATGGGCTTCCCGAGGTCCATCGCGACGCGATTCGGCAAGCGCGGGTGGTTGGGATGCCGGGCTGCTATCCCACATCGGTGCAGCTGGGGTTGCTTCCGGTGCTTGATCCGTCGAGCACGAAAGGCCGCGCCCTGATTGATCCGTCGAGCATCATCGCGGACTGCAAATCAGGCGTGTCGGGCGCAGGGCGCAAAGCGGAGGTGCACACTTTGCTCGCTGAAGCCTCTGACAATTTCAAAGCCTATGGCGTGTCTGGCCATCGGCATTGGCCCGAGATACGCCAGGGCCTGTCCGCCATCGCGGGTCAGCCGGTGCAACTGATCTTCACCCCGCATCTGGTCCCGATGATCCGCGGCATTCATTCCACGATCTACGCCCGGCTCACGCCCGAAGGTCGTGGCGTGGACATGCAGGCGTTGTTCGAAGCCCGGTTTGCGGCCGAGCCTTTTGTCGATGTCATGCCGGCTGGTTCAACGCCTGAGACCCGTTCCGTGCGCGCCTCCAACATGGCCCGCATTGCGGTCCATCGTCCCCCGGAGAGCGACGTGTTGATGGTGCTGGTGGTCGAAGATAATCTGGTCAAGGGCGCCTCGGGGCAGGCCGTGCAGGCCATGAATATTATGTTTGGCCTGCCTGAGGACATGGGATTGACGCAACTACCCGTGCTGCCCTGAGCTAGAATGCTTGACTGTTGCGAAGGGAGAATGCCATGAATGCTGTTGCCGAGATGCCCGCCCCGCTCATCTTCACCGAAAGCGCCGCCGCCAAGGTCAAGCAGCTGATCGATGAAGAGGGCAATCCTGAACTCAAACTGCGCGTGTTTGTGCAGGGCGGTGGCTGCTCGGGATTCCAGTACGGCTTCACCTTCGATGAAGAAACCAATGATGACGACACCATCATGGAGAAAAACGGGGTGCAGCTGCTCATCGATGCAATGAGCTATCAATACCTTGTTGGTGCTGAAATCGACTACAAAGACGATCTCGAGGGCGCGCAGTTCGTCATCAAGAACCCCAACGCCACCACCACCTGCGGCTGCGGGTCTTCGTTCTCGGTCTGAACCCGCCGGATCTCAGGCGTCCCGAGGCGCACTGCCTGGGCCGGCCGGATAGAGGGCCCCCAGAATCCTGGGCCCCTTGGCGCCGGTGACCGCAGCCAGGTTGCCGGGCTCGCGCAGCAGAAAGCGGCGAGCCAGCCATGCGAATGCCGTCGGCTCGACATCCATCGGGTCCATCCCGGCGTCACTGCTCGGGGCCACGGTCAGCGGTCCCGGCAACCGCTCTTCCATCAGACTCCGAAGCCTGCCCATCAGGTGGGCGTTGAACGCGCCGCCCCCGCACACCCACAGGATGCGGGCCTGCGGCAGTTCCCGACGCAGATGCTCATGAGCCGCCCAGGCTGTGAGCTCACAAAGTGTGGCCTGCACATCCTGTGAAGCCGCTTGATGGAGCCGATCACCGGCAACCGACTCGAGCCATGGGCGGTTGAATCGGTCCCGCCCGGTGCTCTTGGGCCCGCGCATCCGGAAAAAGTCGTCCGCCTGGAAAGCGCGCAGCAGTTCAGGATCAACTCGGCCAGAGGCTGCCCAGGCGCCCGACTCGTCGAAAGCTCGACCCAGGCACTCCTGAATCCAATGATCCATGAGGACATTGGCAGGGCCGCAGTCGAACCCGGCAACCCGCCCGTCGGCGTGCAGGAGGGTAAGGTTCGCGATGCCACCCAGATTGAGCACGGCCACATCCCGACCGGGTTGGTGAAAGACGCCCGCGTGGAATGCCGGCACCAGAGGGGCGCCTTGGCCACCGCCAGCCACGTCCCGGCTGCGGAAGTCGCACACCACATCGATGCCGCTGAGTTCAGCCAGCAGACTTGCGTTGTGGATCTGGAGGCTGTACCCCACCCCGTCGAATTCCGTGGGCCGATGTCGAACGGTCTGGCCATGCAGGCCAATCGCACGGACGCTGCTTGTCGTCAGACCCGCACCGGCCAAGAGCTCTGTCACCGCCTCGGCGGCCAAGGTGCTGATTCGATTCGCGGCCAGAGCGGCCTTGTGCAGCTCGTCGTGGCCTGGGGCATTGAGCTCAAGGAGCTCGCGGCGCAACGCAGCATCGAAATCGCGGCGAGCCCTGGACAGACAGCTCAGTCCAGAGCCGGTTGGGGACCAGCGGACCGCTACGGCGTCCAGGCCGTCGAGCGAGGTGCCCGACATCAGCCCGACGGTGACGATTTCAGTCTCCCTGGGCCGTGCCGTTGGCGACGGATGCCGCAATCTCCAGCTTGGCGCGCAGGACAGCCGCGTCCTCCAGGAAGGCGGCCCTGGAGAGGTCAGACAAAGGCAAGGGGGCGCTGCTTCTGAAGGCCGTCAGCGGGTCCACATGGCGCCCATCGACCATCACCTCAAAGTGCAGATGCGGTCCGGTGGCCATCCCTGTGGCTCCGACCGCCCCGATCCGCTGGCCCTGCATCACCCGCTGCCCATGCCCAACATCGATCTTGTTGAGGTGTGCGTAAAGCGTTGTCGTGCTGGCACCATGGCGGATCACCACGGTGTTCCCGTATCCACCCTTCCATCCCGCGTGCTCGACGGAGCCGTCGGCGACAGACCGCACCGGTGTGCCGGTTGGGGCGCCGTAGTCGATGCCGTTGTGCTCGACCATTCTCTGGAAGACCGGGTGAAAACGCGGCGCGAAACCCGAAGTGACCACGGCCGACTCCACGGGGCTGCCGAGAAAGCCCCGGCGCCGGCTTTTCCCGTTGGGGTCGTAGTAACCCGCCCGCTGTTCATCCTTGAACCAGAACGCCTGGAAAGACTGGCCGCCGCGAATCACTTCGGCGGCCAGAATACGGGCCTGAGACTGGCTCCAGAGGACCGGCTCGCCATCCGCGCTGGCGGCTTCGTAGACTACGCTGAAGGAATCGCCCGGACGGGACTGGCGCTGCAGATCGAGGTCCGAGCCGAAGATTTCTTCGAGCTGAGAGGCGATGGATCTCGGGAGTCCGGCTTGGCGAACGGCTGCATCGAGTGTGCTCTCGATGACCGCGCTGCCCAGGACCGCGCGACGCTCGAGCTCGACGAGTTCGATTTGGCTGCTCAGGACGCCATCCGTGCGCCGCACCGTCAGGCGACTGAAATGCGAGTCCGCCATGCCGCGCTGGTGGGCGGGGAAACGCGCAACCAGCTCCTGGAGCTCTCCGCGGGCAGTCGCTCTCGCCGTGATCCACTTTTGGCCGTTGCCTTGAAGGATCTTTCGCGCCACTTCGTCGCGGCGCAGGAAGGCGGAAGCTTGGGGATCGCTGATGCCCAGGCGCCCCAACAGGCTCTCCACAGTGTCTTGCGGTCGCGTTGTCTCGGTGCGGTAGAGCTCAAGCTCAGAGCCGGAGAGCGCCTCAAGCTGCGCAAGTCGCGCCTGATCATCAACCCTCAAAGTCTCGACGATCCAGCGTTGCGGCAAGTCGGCGGGGTCCGGGGCCAACGGGGCCAAGCCGAAAGCGGTCGCTGCCATGCCTGTCAGGCCAACGGAAGCCGCCACCAGGACGCGGCGGCGGTGTCGCAGGATCATCGACCGGAAGGCACTGAGGGCAAATCGCAACTGCATCGTCGGAAAAGAAGTTTCAATGACTCGGCGGTGCACGCCGAAGTCAAAAGGGAGAGCGGAAGGGCGGGATTCGTCGGCTCTTCCGGCGAACGCTGCCTCCTGGTGGAGGGCGTCGCTAGAATCCCCACGGCGAACGTTGCTCGACGAGCAAACCGCCCCGAACCTTCGATTGTATCGCCTGGTGTCAAAGGACAGCCCAGGTAAACCCTCCATGACCTTTGACGAAGACGCAATGTCCACTGAAGAAGCGAGCGCACACTCACAAGATGAGTCCAATTGCTCGGATGCGGTCCGAACAGCCATGGCCATCACGCTTCGTGGTGCGCAGGAGCTGTTGCCAAGATCCGATTGGCTGGCCAAGCTCAGGCGCAGCGATCTCAGCGGCGAGCCATTGCGCATCAAGTTCGGCATGGATCCGACGGCTTCTGACCTGCACCTGGGTCACACCGTCGTTCTCAACAAGATGCGCCAATTGCAGGATCTGGGCCATCGGGTCATTCCGTTGATTGGTGACTTCACTGCCATGATCGGAGACCCGTCCGGCCGAAACAGCACCCGGCCCCCGCTGACCCGGGACCAGATCGAAGCCAATGCGAAAACCTACTTCGAACAGGTCGGGTTGGTCATTGATCTCGAAAGGGCCGAGGTTCGATGGAACAGCCAGTGGTGTGATGCCTTGGGCGCCAGAGGAATCATCGGCCTGGCATCCAATTACACCGTTGCGCGGATGATGGAGCGGGACGACTTCACCAGGCGCTTCAAGGCGGGCACTCCCATCAGCGTTCACGAGTTTCTCTATCCCCTGATGCAAGGCTACGATTCCGTGGCCCTGCGCAGTGACTTGGAGCTCGGGGGAACGGACCAGAAGTTCAATCTGCTCATGGGGCGCCACCTGCAGGAGGAGAACGGCCAGGAGCCCCAGTGCATCTTGACGATGCCGCTGCTGGAGGGACTGGACGGCGTGGAGAAGATGTCCAAGAGCAAGAACAACTGCGTGGGCATCACGGAGCCGGCCAACACGATGTTTGCCAAGGTGCTTTCGATTTCGGATGACTTGATGTGGCGCTGGTACCCCTTGCTGTCGTTTCGGGAGGAATCCGAGGTCCGAGGGTTGCGGGCGGAAGTTGAGGCCGGTCGCAATCCCAAGGACGCCAAGGTGATGCTGGCGCGAGAGATCACGAGCCGATTTCACGGTGCTGCGGCAACCGTGGCAGCCGAGCAGGACTTCGCCAATCGCTCCCGCGGAGGCGTCCCCGAGGTGATTGGCGAGGTGTCGCTGGCGCCCGCCCCCATGGGCATCGCCGCTGTGCTCAAGGCGGCGGGCCTGGCCCCCTCCAGCAGCGAGGCGCATCGGCTCATCGATGGCGCCGGTGTCCGGGTGGATGGGGCCGTGGTTTCCGACAAGGGCCTGAAGTTGCCCGCTGGCACCTATGTAGTGCAGGTGGGCAAGCGCAGGTTCGCCCGGGTCACGCTCGGCTGACATCAGCTCGAGGCTGGCAGATGACTCTGACGGTCCAGTCCTATTTGAAGCTCTCGGTGGCTGTGGCCGTGGCCACGATCGCGCTCAAGACGGGAGCGTGGTGGCTGACCGATTCGGTGGGGCTGCTCTCCGATGCGATGGAGTCTTTGGTCAACTTGGCTGCCGGCCGATGAGGAGCACCCCTACGGGCACCACAAGGCGGAGTATTTCTCCAGCGGCGTCGAGGGCATCCTGATTCTGGTGGCATCGCTGGCCATCATGGCGGCGGCGCTTCACCGGCTGCTCGACCCAAGCGAGTTGGAAGCACTCGGGCTGGGCGCTGCGCTGTCGATCGCCAGCTCCGTTCTCAATGGATTGTTGGGATGGGCGATGCTGCGCAAGGCGAGGGAACATGGCTCGATCGCATTGGAGGCGGGCGCGCGGCACCTTTTTGCCGATGTGTGGACCAGCGCGGGCGTCGTCGCGGCGCTGGTTGCGGTTTCGGTCACAGGATGGCTGTGGCTGGATCCGGTGGTGGCCATCGCCGTGGCGCTCAACATCCTGCGAGAGGCCGTCAACCTGATCAGGCGGTCTGTGGACGGCCTGATGGATCGCGCTTTGGACCCGCGCCTGCAGAAGGAGATCGAGCGTACCCTTGACGGATTCCGCCATCAGGCGATCCGGTTTGACCATGTGGTCTCACGCCAAGCGGGGCGGCGTTGTTTTGTCGACCTGCACATGCACATGCCGCCAGGATGGACCTTGGGCCGTGCCGCTGCACTGCGCACATCGGTCGAGCAGGCCCTGATGAGCGCGGTGCCGGGCCTCAGGGCAAGCATTCAACTCCTGCCCATGGATGTGGAAGCGCATCTCGGCGACCTTCCACACCGGCATGGAGCCGAGCGTTCTTCAACGGATTGAAACCCGGCTGGGGCGGCAGCCAAGGCAAGGCCTCGGCTTGCCCCCATCGCACGATCAGTCGGCGTAGCTTCCGGCGGCCTTGATCGCCGGGCCCCACTTGTTGATTTCCGCTTCGACGAAGCGTCGATGGTCGGCACTGTTGAGCCGCTCGTCGGACACGACAACCGCCCCCAGCGCCTCCTGACGCTTGATGAACTCAGGATCCCTCAAGGCGGCACGAAGGGCCACATTGATCTGGTCCAGGATGGCCTTGGGCGTTCCCTTGGGGGCGTACATGCCGTGCCAGATGCTCACATTGAAGCCCTTGAGCCCCTGGGAGTCGAGGGTCGGCAACTTCGCCAGCGCCGGCGTGCTCAACGGCTTGAGCGTCGTGACCGCAAAGGCCTTGACTTTGCCGCCTTCGATCTGAGCCGTTGTGTTGGTGGTCTGGTCGCACATGAGGTCCACCTGCCCACCCACGAGATCAATCATGGCCGGGCCTGTTCCCTTGTAGGGCACTGTGGTCATGTCCACCGCCACACTTTGCTGAAACAGCAGTCCGCAGAGGTGGGAGGCGGCTCCGAGACCGGCGTTCGCGAGGTTGATCTTGCCTTTGTTGGCATCGATCCACCTGCGCAGTTCGGCAAAGTTGTTGGCCGGCAGGGAAGTGCGCCCCACGAGGGTCATGGGCACATCGTTGACCATACCCAGAAACTCGAAGTCGTTGAGAACATTGTACGGAAGCTTGCGGTACAGCCCCGGGGCGGTGGCCATGCCGATGTGGTGCAGCAACAGGGTGTAGCCGTCAGGCGAGGCCTTGGCGACCTTGGCTGCTCCGAGTGTGCCTCCGGCACCGCCCACGTTTTCGATCACGATGCTCTGGTTGTTCAGGCTCTTGCGCAGCACTTCCGCCAAATCCCGGGCCACCTTGTCGGTCGGCCCTCCGGCCGCGAACGGCACGACGATGGTCACCGGCTTGTCGGGGTAGGCGGCCAGAGACTGTGCC
Organism: uncultured Rubrivivax sp.; assembly: GCA_964475695.1. GTDB lineage: Bacteria > Pseudomonadota > Gammaproteobacteria > Burkholderiales > Burkholderiaceae_C > RFTU01. The sequence goes on along the minus strand of CAYYYC010000018.1, from coordinate 2,041 downwards.
GAAAGGCCCACGGACAGGCCGACGAGGGCGAAGAGACTCAGCAGACGTTTCATGGGGCGGGGCTCCAAAAAAGGGTTGGGCAACAGCGACGGAGATGGTACGCAAGCATCGCACGCGCAGTTTGGTGGAAATTACTTAGGAACTCGGCGGGGATCACTCGTACCGGCGGGCATCCTCGATGACTTTCCCGTCGTTGGGCAGACTGCCGGGGGGCACGAACTCGACCTGATCTGCGCGGAGTTTCGTGACGTCTTTGACGCTGGCCGCCACCGATTTGCTCAGCGCCTCGTCCGCATCGACGTGTTCGAGCCGGAGAATGAGCTTGTCGTTGGCCATCTCGCCTTGGACCACCAGTCGAGCCCTGCCCAGTCCCGGGTGGCGCTTGACGATCTCGGCCACCTGGCTGGCATGGACGAACATGCCTCGAATCTTGGTGGTCTGGTCCGCTCGGCCCATCCAACCCTTGATCCGTGCATTCGTGCGCCCTGTGGGACAAGTGCCCGGGAGGACCGCTGACAGGTCCCCCGTACCCAGGCGGATCATTGGGTAGTCCCTGTTGAATACAGTGACCACCACCTCGCCCACTTCACCCGCAGCGACAGGGTCACCCGTGCCGGGTCTGACGATCTCGAGCAGGATTTCCTCATCGACGACCAGCCCTTCGCGAGCGGCGGTCTCGTAGGCGATCACACCCGCGTCGGCGGTCGCATAGGCCTGGTAGCCCTGGATCCCCCGCTCCATGAGCCAGTCCCGCAGAGAGCCGGGGAAGGCCTCGCCGCTGACCAGGGCCTTTTTCAGCGAGTGGATCGCAATGCCTGATTCTTCGGCCTTTTCCACCAGGATTCGCAGGAAGCTCGGCGTGCCGCAGTAGGCCTCGGGCCTGAGATCCGAGATGGCCTGCAGCTGCAGCTCGGTGTTCCCCACGCCGCCGGGGAACACTGTGCAGCCCAGGGCGTGGGCTCCGCCTTCCATGATCCATGCGCCGGGGGTGAGGTGATAGCTGAAGCTGTTGTGCACCAGGTCGCCGCTGACAAATCCGGCCGCCCGCAGCGCGCGGGAGGCGCGCCAGTAGTCTGCCGCCGGGCCCTCGGGCTCATAGATCGGCCCTGGCGACTGGTAGACCCGGCGCGCGCCCTTTCGCGCCATGCGGCGCCAGCCCACGGCAGAAAACCCGCCCAATGGGTCCGTGGCTCGGCTGGCGGTCTGGCGCTCCAGAAGCTCGCCCTTGCGCGTCACGGGCAACTGGCTGAGAGCTCCGCGGGTCACGATCGCCTCAGGGTCCACGCCCTGGAGCTTCTGGCCCATTGCAGGCAGCTTCTGGGCTGCGCGGACCAGATCGGGAAGGGCGGCGAGCAACGCAGCCTCCCTGAGCTCGGGGTCGCGCATCTCCAGGGCGTCAAGCGGCTCATTCATCTTCGTTGCTCCACTGGGAAAGTTTCCTCTTCAGGTCGGCCGTGAAGTCGCGCGTGTCGGCGTCTGACTTGAGTTCCCGGGCGACCCACTCCGGCCGGCCGCGCACGGGGCGCCGCACCTGAGCTGCCAGGATGGCCTCGCTCTGGAGCTCAAGTCGCGCGACAGCGACACCCTTTCGCTCCCACAGGCCGCCGCGCTCGGACAAGCCCATTTCGCGCAGTCCACGGCGAAGCCGCTGCAGCCCCTCGGAAGGGCTGAAGGCAGGAGGCGTGAATTCCCATTCTTCAACGCTCATGATGGCTCCCGAACAGCCGGCCGGCACCTGGGTCGAAGGGTTGCCCCTGCAGTCAACGGCTTCAAGCAAGCCAGCGCTTGCGGCGCTTGTAGCTCTTGACATCCTTGAAGCTCTTTCGGTCGCCGCCACCCATGCCCAGGTAGAACTCCTTGACGTCTTCGTTTTCGCGCAGCTCCTTGGCGGCGCCATCCATCACGATCCGGCCGTTTTCCAGGATGTAGCCATAGTCGGCGTAGCGCAGGGCCATGTTGGTGTTCTGCTCGGCCAGCAGAATGCTGACCTTTTCCTTGCTGTTGAGGTCGCGAACGATTTCAAACACCTCTTCCACGATCT
>CAYYYC010000017.1:3677-17326 GCA_964475695.1 uncultured Rubrivivax sp. | reverse complement strand
CAACAGATTTACAGTCTGCCCCCTTTAGCCACTCGGGCACCCCTCCGCAGCGAACCGAAAAGTATAACAGAACCCCGCGGCAGGGTTTTTCACCAGCGCATGGGTGGCGCCGACGGGTCCGAGACCCCGAGGTGCAGGGCGGCTCGGGAAAAGTGGCCGCAACCGAGGAAGGGCGTCGGGGGGCGCCGCGCGGACAGCGGGGAGGGGTGGTTGGCACTGAGAATCAGGCAGTGGCCCAGGGGATCGGCCTGCGCGATCACCGGCCGACGTGCCTGCGCCTGCGCCCCCCAAAGCATCAGCACCAAAGGACGTCGGTCGGCTTGAGCCCTCTCGACCACGGCCGCCACCAGAGCGTCCGCAAGGCCCTCCCAGCCCAGTCGGGCGTGCGCTCCGGGGCGGCCCTCCTCGACCGTCAGCGCCGTGTTCAGCAGAAGCACGCCCTGGCGGGCCCAGCCGGACAGATCCCCCCGTTGCGCCAGCGAGTCCAAGCCCCCCGTGTCCCGTTGGACCTCCTGCAGGATGTTTCTCAGGCTGGGCGGAAGGCGCCCGCCTGGCCTGGCCGAGAACGCCAGGCCCTGAGCCTGGCCAGGGCCGTGGTAGGGATCCTGACCCAGGATCACCACACGAGCTGCGGGCAAGGGCGTGAGAAAGAGGGCCCGCAGCACTTCGGCCGGGTAGACCACAGCCCCCTGAGTTTGGCGCGACTCCACCGCCTGCACCAGTCGGCGCCCCTGAGCGCTGTCCAGCCAGCGCTGCAGCACTTCCGACCACGAGCCAAGGCCTGGGTCGCAAGCCAGGCGCTGCATCACCTCGCCCAGGGGCTCTGCCAGGGCGTTGTCAGGCGCAGGCCCGGTCATCGCGCAGTCGGCCGAACCGTCAGCAGGCCGGGCGCTGTGGGGGCCCAAACAGGGCCGCGAGGGCCGCGCCCGGCTGCGCCGAACGCATGAAGGCCTCGCCGACCAGAAAGGCCTGGATCCCATGGCTGCGCATCCGCTGGACATCGGCCGGCGTGAGTATTCCGCTCTCGGTCACCAGCAATCGCCACGGGTCGACCATCGCCCGCAATCCCAGCGTGGTGTCCAGGGAGACCTCGAAAGTGCGCAGGTTGCGGTTGTTGATGCCCAACAGGGGGGTCTTGAGCCGCTGGGCGCGATCGAGCTCGAGCCGGTCGTGGACCTCCACAAGCACATCCATGCCCAGGCCATGCGCACAGGCCTCCAGATCGGTCATGAGCGAATCTTCCAGGCATGCGGCGATCAGCAGAATGCAGTCGGCCCCCAAGGCACGGGCCTCATAGATCTGGCACAGGTCGATGATGAAGTCCTTGCGCAGCACGGGCAGTGAGCAGGCCTGCCGAGCCTGCTGCAGATGGGCCGCCTCCCCCTGAAAGAAGCACTGGTCAGTCAACACGCTCAGACAGGCGGCCCCATTCTCGGCATAGCTCAGGGCAATCTCGCCCGGATTGAAGTGCTCCCGGATCACGCCCTTGCTGGGGCTGGCCTTCTTGATCTCGGCGATCACTGCACTGGAGCCCCCATCCGCACGCCGGCGCAGGGACTGCTCGAACCCCCGAACATCGCCGCCGCCGTTCGCCTGCTCGCGCCATGACGCCAGACTCCGAAGCTGCCGCATCCGGGCCACCTCTTGGCGCTTGACGTCGACGATGCGCCGCAGGATGTCGGACATGGCCCAGAACCTCAGGCCAGGGCCTGTGTGGCCCGCACGAACTGCTCCAGGCGTTCAGCCGCCGCCCCACTGGCCACCGCCGACCGCGCCAGCTTGACGCCGTCAGCCATGGAGCCGGCCACTCCGGCCGCATAAAGCGCCGCGCCCGCGTTGAGAAGGACCACATCGCGCACCGGCCCCTCCTCATCGGCCAAGGCCCTGCGGACGCAGGCCACTGACTCGTCACGGTTGGCCACCCGCAACGCGCGGCTGTCATAAACGGGCATCCCGAAGTCGCTTGGGTGGACGGTGTATTCGCGGATCTGCCCTCCTTGAAGCTCACCGACCATCGACTCTCCCGAGATCGACAACTCATCCATCCCGTTCATGCCGTAGACCACGAGGGCATGGTCCGCGCCAAGACGCTGCAGAACACGCACATGGATGCCCACCAGGTCCGGATGGAAGACGCCCATCAGGGTGTTGGGGGCGGAGGCCGGGTTGGTCAGCGGGCCCAGCAGGTTGAAGATCGTGCGCACGCCCAACTCGCGACGAACGGGAGCCGCGTGCTTCATGGCCGCGTGGTGATTCGGGGCGAACATGAATCCGATTCCGGTGCGCTCCAGACACTCCGCCACCTGGTCGGGAGTCAGGTCTATGCGAGCGCCCAGGGCTTCCATGACATCGGCGCTGCCCGAGGTGGAGCTCACGCTGCGCCCACCGTGCTTGGCAACCCTGGCGCCCGCGGCCGCCGCCACGAAGGTGGATGCCGTGGAAATGTTGAAAGTGTGGGAGCTGTCGCCTCCAGTGCCCACGATGTCGACCAGGTGTCGGCGATCTGCAATCCGCACGGGCGTGGCCAACTCTCGCATCACCTGCGCTGCAGCGGTGATCTCGCCGATGGTCTCCTTCTTGACCCGCAGCCCAATGGACAGCGCGGCAATCATCACGGGTGACATCTCGCCACTCATGATTCGCCGCATGAGCTGCAGCATCTCATCGTGGAATATCTCCCTGTGTTCGATGACGCGCACCAGGGCTTCGGTGTTGCTGATGGTCATGCCTGTGCTCCGTTGATCATGCGCATTCTCGGCCAAGCGCATGTCAGTCGTCGGCCGACAGCACTGAGCGCAGGATTGCAGCCGCGCTCGACACCTGCTCGGCTGAGATGTCCATGTGGGTCACGAGCCTCAGTCGAGCTTGGCCCGAACACAACACGCCACGCTCCGCCAGAGCAGCCACGACCCCCTGGGGATGGCGCGACTGGCATTGCGGTGAAAGGTCGAGAAAGACAATGTTGGTCTGGGGCTCGTTCACCTTCACACCCGCCAGCCCCTGAAGCGCCAGCGCAAGCTCGCGCGCATGGTCATGGTCCTGCTGCAAGCGCTGCACATGGTGGTCAAGGGCATGGAGCGCGGCCGCAGCCAGGATGCCTGCCTGCCGCATCCCGCCCCCGGTGACCTTGCGCCAACGGTGAGCCCGCTCGATGAAACGCCCGCTGCCGCACAAGGCAGAGCCCACCGGCGCGCCAAGGCCCTTGCTGAAGCACACCGAGACGCTGTCGAAGCCACGTGTCAGGTCGCCGGGCGGCAAGCCCGCGGCGATGGCCGCATTGAACAGCCGCGCTCCGTCGAGGTGGGTGCTCAGCCCGCGGGCGCGAGCTCGAGCCGTGACCTCGACCGTGTAGGCCGGCTCCAGCACATGGCCACCCCAGGTGTTTTCAAGGCAAAGCAGTCGGGAGCGCGCAAAGTGCGCATCGCTCGGCTTGATTGCGGCCTCGATGTCGGCCCACTCGATGCGCCCATCGGCCCTCTGGGTCAATGGTTGGGGTTGAATGCCCCCGAGCACCGCAGCGCCACCACCTTCCCAGCGATAGGTGTGAGCCATTTGCCCGACGATGTATTCGTCGCCGCGCTCACAATGCGCCAAGAGGGCGCAAAGGTTGCTTTGCGTGCCGCTGGCCATGAACAGGGCCGCCTCGAAGCCCAGTAGGCCGGCAATCCGCTCCTGCAGGGTCCGCACCGTCGGGTCTTCCCCATAGACATCGTCGCCCACAGCGGCGTCAGCCATGGCCCGTCTCATGGCGGGCGTGGGTCGGGTGACTGTGTCGCTGCGCAGGTCGATCACGGGACCGCCGGTCGGGGATAGAGATGTCATGCGGGTCGGGGGGCTTGTCCCATGCCCAGAAAGTTGCGCAGCATCGAGTGGCCGTGTTCGCTCAGGATGGACTCAGGGTGGAACTGGACGCCCTCCATCGGGGCCGGCCCCCCGGACAAGTCCCGATGCCGCACAGCCATGACCTGTCCGTCCGGGCTGCGGGCACTGACGACAAGCTCGGCCGGAAGCGTCTGCTCCTCGATGACCAAGGAGTGGTAGCGCGTCACGGTGACCTCGCGAGGCAGCCCGGCAAAGACGCCCTTGCGATCGGTCTGGATCAGACTGGTCTTGCCATGCATGGGCTGGGGCGCGCGCACGATGCGCGCGCCGAGCGCCTGCCCGATGCTCTGGTGACCCAGACAAACGCCCAGGATGGGCAGGCGCCCCATGAAGTGCCGGATGGCCGGAACACAGATGCCCGCCTGCGTCGGGGTGCACGGCCCTGGCGAGAGCACCAGGTGGCTGGGCTGCAGAGCCTCGATGTCGGTCAAGGTCGGCTCGTCGTTGCGCAAAACCTTGACCTGCGCGCCGAGCTCGCTGAAGTACTGCACCAGGTTGTAGGTGAAGCTGTCGTAGTTGTCGATCATCAGCAACATCGCTAGAAACCCGCCTCGACAAGCTCCGCGGCCCTGAGGACCGCCCTGGCCTTGGCCTCGATCTCTAGCCACTCCATCTCCGCGATCGAGTCGGCCACCACACCCGCGCCAGCCTGGGCATACAGCATCTGATCCTTGATGATGCCCGTTCGGATGGCAATGGCCAGATCCATGTCGCCGGCGTAGCTGATGTAGCCACAGGCGCCGCCGTAGATTCCGCGCTCGCTGCTTTCGAGCTCATCGATGATCTCCATCGCCCGGATCTTCGGGGCCCCGCTGAGCGTGCCGGCCGGAAAGCTTGCGCGCAGCACATCAAGTGCGGTCAGTCCGGGCCTGAGCGTGGCCTGGACATTGCTCACGATGTGCATGACGTGGGAGTAGCGCTCGATCCCGAAAGCCTGAGTCACCTTGACAGTGCCGGGCTCGGCCATGCGGCCCAGGTCGTTGCGGGCCAGATCGATCAGCATCACATGCTCGGCTCGCTCCTTGGGATCGGCGAGCAGCTCGGCCTCGTTGGCGGCATCAGCCTGAGGAGTGTTACCCCGTGGCCGGGTGCCGGCGATCGGACGAATCGTGGCGGTGATGCGGCCCTGGGGATCGCGTTCCTGGCGCACCAAAATCTCAGGGGAAGACCCGACGATCTGGAATGACTCCATGTCGTAGTAGTAGAGATAGGGGCTTGGGTTCAGCGAGCGAAGCGCCCTGTAAAGGCTCAGCGGACTTTGCGTGTAGCGCTTGCGCAGCCGGTGGCCCAGGACGACCTGCATGCAGTCGCCGGCTGAAATGTATCCCTTGGCGCGGCGAACCATCTCTTCAAACTGCGGCTGTGTCAACTCCCTCTCGACAGGCTCGGGAGGGCTGCTGCGAACCACCGGCGCGGCGACGCTTCGGCCCAGCGCCTGCCTGAGCTCCTCCAGCCGCTCGACTGCGCGGCGGTACGCGTGTCTCTGGCCTGGGTCCGCATAGACGATCAGGTAGAGCCGGCCCGAGAGGTTGTCGATGACGGCCAGTTCCTGGGTGTGCATCAGAGCAATGTCCGGCGTGCCGATACCCCCTGCCTTGCGCTTGGCGGCAAGCCGACCCTCGATGCAGCGTATGGTCTCGTAGCCGAAGTAGCCTGCCAGTCCGCCGCAAAATCTGGGCAGGCCGGGATGCAGCGCCACACGAAATCGCCGCAGATACTCCTCGATGAATTGCAGGGGGCTCCCCGAGAAACTCTCCACCACCCGCCCATCCTCCACCAACTCCGTCAAATTGCCGTGGGCGCGGATCATGGCGCGTGCGGGCAGGCCGATGAAGGAGTAACGGCCGAACCGCTCGCCTCCCAAGACGCTCTCGAGCAGGAAGCCATGGGGGCGAGACCCCACCAGCTTGAGATACAGCGACAGCGGGGTCTCCAGGTCGGCAAAAGCCTGCTCGACCAGTGCGATCCGGTTGTATCCCTGCCGGGACAGGCTGTCGAACTCAGTCTCGCTGATCATCGCTTCGGCTAGCGCTCGGTCAGTTGGTCCAAACGATCCACATAGGCTGCCGCCGGAACCTCCCGGATTGGCCGCCCATGGTTGTAGCCGTAACTGACCAGTGCAACCACGCATCCGGCGGCATGTCCGGCCTGTGAGTCATTGATCGAGTCGCCCACCATCAAAACCTCGGCAGGCGCACGGCCTAAGGCCCGACAGGTCTCGATCAGCGGCAACGGGTCGGGCTTCTTGCGACTGAAGGCATCACCGCCGAACACATGGGCGAAGGCGCCTGCCAGGCCCTTGAGCTCCAACAGATGCCGAGCGTGGCGGCCCGGTTTGTTGGTCAGGCACACCAACGGCAAATTCCTGGCCGTCAGCCGGGCCAGGCCTTCGACAACCCCGGGGAAGAGGTGCGATCCCTGACCGTTGAAGTGCGCGTAGTGGTGCTGGTAGCGCTCCAACGCCTCGTTCAGAAGGCCTTCGCCCCCCGAGGCCAGCCCGACCAGATCAAGCGTTTTCCCCACAAGGTGCTCCGAGCCCTTGCCGACCGTCAAGCTGATAAAGCGGCGAGTCACCGCTTCGGCCGGTCGGCCGAGATCGCCCAGCATCGCCCGCAGTGCCAGTTCGAAGTCCCCCAAGGTGTCAACGAGCGTGCCGTCAAGGTCCAGGATGACGGCGCGAATCGGGTCCAGCAATGCCATGATGCGTTCGGGCGGAAAATCGGATTGTCAGTTGCCGGCGCAAGCGGCTCGCCGCCCGACCAGTTTGAACGTCAGCGGACATTGTCGCCATGAATCACCGCCGCCGAGAAAAGCCTACGCCGCCCTGGCCGGATCTGCTGCCCCGCCTGATGCGTCTGGCCTGGCCGTTTCTCATCGCAATCCTGGCCTGTCTTGGTCTGGCCTTGACGAGCATGGAGTTCCTGTCCGCCGGACGTGCGGCGGTCAGCGGGGAGAGCCTGTGGTCCAAAGGCCAGAAGAGCGCGGTACTGCACCTGAGCGAATACGCGCGATCCTGCAGGGAGTCCGACTATGCGGGCTTCCTTTCGGCGCTGGCCGTGCCCAAGGGGCTCAGACAAGCGCGAGTCGCGATGTCTCTTGATGATCCCGATCTTCAGGCTGCCCGCGAGGGCCTGCTTCTTGGGCAAACCCACCCGCAGGACATCGGCCGGATGATCTTCTTCTTCACACACTTCGCCGAGGTGGACTTCATCAGACAGATCACCGACATCTGGGCGCGGGGTGATGAGCTGATCGATGAGCTCGACCAGGCGGCACAAGCGCTGCAGGGCGTGGTGTCCGCAGACTGCCGCGACGAGCCTGCGAAGCTTGCGGCCATGCACGCCATTCTGCAGATCAATGAGCGACTGACGCCGATGCAGCTGGAGTTCTCGCAGACCGTGGGCCAGGCCAATCGGATCGTGCACGAGATCGCCGCTGCCGGCCTTGTGGGCATGACGGCCATCCTGCTGGTTCTGGGGCTGTGGCTGTCGCTGCGCGCGCAGTCGCGACACGCCCAGGCTGACTGGAGGCTCGCCGAAAGCGAGCAGCGGTTCGCTCTGGCCGTGGCAGGCAGCCGGCAGGGGCTCTGGGACCTGGACATCGGCAGCGGCGAGCTCTTCATATCCCCTGAGGTCGAGCAGATCCTGGACATGCCGCAGGGCAGCTTTGGCGGCCATCGACAGGACTTCATCGTCAGGCTGCATCCGCAGGAGCGCGATGCGGCCGTGGAGCGGCTCAACGAGCTCGTGGCCGGCGGGCAGAGCTTTGAAATGGAGCTGCGCGTTCTGGACGGCCGGGGCCAATACCGCTGGGTTCGCGCAGCCGGCCGCGCACTGATGGCGCGTGACGGGCGCGCTTCGCGGGTGTTGGGGTCCCTGCAGGATGTCAGCGCCCGCCGGGCTCTGGAGGAAGCCCTGCAGCGGCAGATGCAGTCGCGGGACGCGGCCATCCAAGGGCTGTTGCGCCTGCTTCAATCCGGCGTCTCTGCCGGGAGCGCGGCGCCCCCGGGCCAGCCAGCCCGTGCCGGGGATCCACCGGCGGCCGGTGCGCAAGCAGGCGATGCGCTGGAAGAAGTCTCGCGCCTGGTGACTCGGCTGGTGCAGCAACTCAAGCGACATGGCGATCACCTAGACGCCATCTTCGCGCTCAGCCCTGACGGGTTTGTCTCCTTCGACGAGCATGGGCGCATCAACCACGTGAACGCAGCCTTCACGCGGATGACCGGTCTGACTGAGGCGGCCGCACTGGGGTCGACCCAGGATGCCCTTGAGCGACACCTGACGACGCTGATGGGCCAAGGCCTTGGGCCGGGACTCGGCAGCGGCCTGCGGCCGGCAATTCCCTCGCAGGATGCGCCGCCCAAGGCCTTGCTCATCCACCTGCAGCGCCCCGACGAGAGGGTACTGGCGCTGCAGTGGCGCCAGGGGGCCTCGCCGGCCATCTCGAGGGTGCTTTACCTTCGCGATGTCACGCACGAGGCCGAGGTCGAGCGTCTCAAGAGCGAATTCCTGAGCACGGCCGCGCATGAACTGCGGACGCCGATGGCCTCGATCATGGGCTTTTCAGAGCTCCTGATGACGCGAGACTATCCCGCCGACCGGCGCGCCGAATTGCTGCAGACGGTGCATCGGCAGGCCACGCGCATGTCCTCCATCATCAACGAACTCCTGGACCTGGCTCGAATCGAGGCTCGTGCAGGGAAGGATTTCATGGTCGAGCGGCTCGACTTCTGGGCGCTCGCCGAAGACGCAATCCGGGACTTGGGAACGCCGGCCGGGCGCTGCACCGCGCTGCGGCAGAAGCCGGCCGAGCCCCTGTGGGTGTATGCCGACCGCGGCAAGTCCATCCAGGCGCTGGGCAACATCCTGTCCAACGCCTACAAGTTCTCCGGCGAGGGCGACGCGGTGGAGGTACGCGCCGTCCATGGAACGATTTCTGAGGGCGTGGTGGTGCGCAGCGCCGTCGGCATCCAGGTGGTTGACCATGGCATGGGCATGACACCCGAACAGCTGGCCCGAGCCGGACAGCGCTTTTATCGTGGCGACGCCTCCGGCAGGATCCCGGGCACCGGTCTGGGTCTGAGCATCGTCGAGGAAATCCTCAAGGCGCAAGGCGGCCGCCTGGAGCTCTCCAGCGCCCCAGGGCGGGGAACCATCGCAACCCTGTGGCTGCCCTGTGCAGAAGTGGGACCACGCGCCAACCAGGAAGCCAACGCATGAACATCCTGTCCGTCGACGGTCTTCAGCCACAGCTCGATCCCTCCGTCTGGATCGCCGACACTGCCCGAGTGATCGGCCATGTGAGGCTCGCCGCCGAGGTGAGCGTGTGGTTTGGCGCCGTGATCCGCGGCGACCAGCCCGAGCCGATCGAGATCGGTGCCAGGACCAACGTACAGGACGGCGCCGTCCTGCACAGCGACCCGGGCCAGCCGCTTCGCATCGGGGCAGACGTCACCGTGGGGCATCAGGCGATGCTCCACGGCTGCACTGTGGGCGATGGCAGCCTAATCGGGATCGGCGCGACGGTTCTCAATGGTGCGGTCATCGGTCGGGGATGCCTGGTGGGTGCCGGCGCGCTGGTCACCGAGGGCAAAACCTTTGCCGACCACTGCCTGATCCTTGGCAGCCCGGCCCGCGTCGTCCGCGAGCTCAGTGCGGGGCAGGTCCAGGGCCTGCTGCGCAGCGCTGCCCTGTACGTGCAGCGCAGCCGCCTCTATCGCGACACGCTCAAGGCGCCAGCGGGCAGCGCTTGAGCCTCGGCTCCAGGAGCGATCAGGCCAGTTCGGCACGCATGGCGTCGATCACCTGCCGGTAATCGGGCTGCCCGAAGATGGCACTGCCCGCCACAAATGTGTCCGCCCCCGCATCCGCCACACGGCGAATGTTGTCGACCTTGACCCCGCCGTCCACTTCAAGGCGTATGTCACGCCCGCTGGCATCGATCAGGCGACGGACCTGCTCGCACTTGCGCAGCGTTGAATCGATGAAGCTCTGGCCGCCGAAACCCGGGTTGACGCTCATGAGCAGCACCAGGTCCACCTTGTCGATGACCCACTCCAGCATGTCGACTGTCATGGCCGGGTTGAAGGTGAGCCCCGCCTTGCAGCCCATCGAGCCGATGAGCTGAAGCGTTCGATCGACATGGGCGCTGGCATCGGGGTGAAAGCTGATCAGATCCGCACCAGCCTTGGCAAAGGCCTCAGCCAGCGAGTCCACCGGCTGCACCATCAGATGGACATCGATCGGCACCCGTCTCCCCTGCGCCGTCACCGCATGGGGCCGCAAGGCCTGGCACACCATGGGCCCGAAGGTCAGGTTGGGCACATAGTGGTTGTCCATCACGTCGAAATGGATCCAGTCCGCGCCCGCATCGATGACAGCCCGGACTTCGGCGCCGAGTCTGGCGAAATCGGCCGACAGGATCGATGGAGCAATTCGGAAGGTGCGCGCATTGGCCATCGGATGATTCTAGGGCGCGCCATACAATGGGCAATGGTCGATCCCGAAACTGCTGCCGAACTGACTTGCACCGTCAAGGCCGAGCATCTTGCCGAGCAGTCCGACCCTCAAAGTGGGCTGCATGCCTACGCCTACACGGTGACCATCGTCAACACCGGCAAGGTCACCGCACAGGTGGTGGGGCGCCGCTGGCTGATCACCAACGGCTTGGGGCAAACGGAGGAGGTCCGCGGGCTGGCCGTCGTGGGCCATCAGCCAGTCCTCAAGCCCGGTGAGCAGTTTCAATACACCAGTTGGGTGCGGTTGAACACCCCCGTGGGGACCATGTTGGGGACCTACTTCTGCATGACCGAGCAGGCCCATCCCTTTGAGGCGGCAGTGGCCGAGTTCATGCTCGCCCCGGCACAGGCCCTGCACTGAGGCGGGCCCTTCGGTTCAGCCTTCGGGCGGCGGGCGTTCGTCGCGGGATCGAGGCTCGCCCCGGCGCCGACCGCTGAACATCGTCCACCAGACGATCAGCGCCAGCAACGCCAGCGCAGCAAGCGATTCGAGCAGCAGAACCCACATCTGACCAGAATACCCGGTTACCGGGTGGAATCATCAAACACCCGCGGCAATTTCCGCCATAGACTCGCATCGGTCGTGTCCCGCGGAGGCTCCATGAACGCCCCTTTGCCCACTGATGTCTTGCGCGCGTTGCAATCGGTTTGCCTGGACGACAAATACACGCTGGAGACCGGCCGCGCCTTCATGAGCGGTGTCCAGGCGCTGGTCCGACTGCCCATGCTGCAGCGCCAGCGCGACTCGATGGCCGGTCTCAACACCGCCGGCTTCGTCAGCGGCTACCGAGGCAGTCCCTTGGGCGGCTACGACCAGTCGCTGTGGCAGGCGAAGAAACACTTGGCCGCGCAGCGGGTTCTCTTCCAGCCAGGTCTCAACGAGGAACTTGCCGCCACCGCGGTTTGGGGCACCCAGCAGTTGGATTTGTACCCTGCGGCCAAGAAGCACGATGGCGTCTTCGGGATCTGGTACGGGAAGGGTCCGGGGGTGGACCGCTGTGCCGATGTCTTCAAGCATGCCAACATGGCAGGCACCGCACGCCATGGCGGCGTGATCGCCGTGGCCGGCGACGATCATGTCGCCAAGAGCAGCACCGCGGCACACCAAAGCGACCACATCTTCAAGGCGTGCGGTCTGCCGGTGTTTTTTCCTTCGACGGTTCAAGACATCCTGGATCTGGGCCTGCACGCCTTCGCAATGAGCCGCTTTGCCGGGGTCTGGGCCGGCATGAAGACGATCCAGGAGGTGGTCGAGTCTTCCGCCAGCGTCGATGTCGGCTCCGAGCGGGTTCGCATCGTCCTCCCGGAGGACTTCCCGATGCCCCCAGGGGGCGTGCATATCCGCTGGCCCGACTCCGCCCTGGATCAGGAGCAGCGCCTGTTCAGCCACAAGTGGTACGCGGCGCTGGCCTATGTTCGCGCCAACCGACTCAACCACAATGTCGTGGCCACCTCCAAGCCCTGCTGGATCTTGGCCTGGATGACCGCACCTGCCGACAACTGGGAATCCGCGTCCACAAGGTCAACGTGGTCTGGCCGCTGGAAGCCGAAATCACCCGAGACTTCGCTCAGGGCCTTCAGGAGATTCTTGTCGTCGAGGAAAAGCGACAGATCATCGAGTACCAGCTCAAGGAAGAGCTCTACAACTGGCGGCCGGACGTCCGCCCCGACGTGCTGGGCAAGTTCGATGAGCCCGAGGGCGATCACTCGGGTGGTGAATGGAGCCAGCCCAACCCCAGCGGAAACTGGCTGCTGCGCGCCACGGCAGACCTGACCCCGGCCATCATCGCCAAGGCCATCGCGAAGCGGATCCGAAGGCTCGGAATGGCGCCCGAAGGCAGCGAGGTCGCCGACCGCATGGACAGACGCCTGAGGGTGATCGAGGCCAAGGAGCGCTCGATGGCTGAGATCGATGCGCGGGGCAGTGGCGAGCGGCAACCCTGGTTCTGCAGCGGGTGCCCGCACAACACCAGCACCAAGGTGCCGCAGGGCTCACGGGCGATGGCTGGCATCGGCTGCCACTTCATGGCCATCTGGATGGACCGTAACACCTCCACCTTCAGCCAGATGGGGGGGGAGGGCGTGGCATGGGTCGGCCAGGCGCCCTTCAGCACGGACGCCCATGTCTTTGCGAATCTGGGGGACGGCACTTACTTCCACAGCGGTCTGCTGGCCATCCGGCAAAGCCTGATCGCCGGGGTCAACATCACCTACAAGATCCGTGGCCATGACCGGCGGTCAGCCCCTGGGCGAGCGGGCTGAGGGCCACAGCGTGCTGCAGATCCAGAAGAGCCTGGTCAGCGAGGGTGTCAAGACGCTGGTGATCGTCACCGATGAGCCGGAGAAATACTCGGGCGTCGCATTGGAGCCCGGGGTGACGGTTCACCATCGAACCGAGCTCGATCGACTCCAGCGTGAATTCCGCGAGATCCCCGGATGCACCGTCATCATCTACGACCAGACCTGCGCCACGGAAAAGCGCCGGCGGCGCAAGCGCGGGACGATGGAGGATCCCCCCAAGCGGGTGTTCATCAATGAGGCGGTTTGCGAGGGCTGTGGCGACTGCTCGGCCCAGAGCAACTGCCTCTCCGTCGAGCCGGTGGACACCGAGTTCGGTCGAAAGCGGCGCATCAACCAGAACAGTTGCAACAAGGACTATTCCTGTGCGCAGGGCTTCTGCCCGAGCTTCGTGACGGTCGAGGGCGGCGGGTTGCGAAGGCCCAGGAAGCAGGGGCGTCAGCTCGATCCGCTTGCCTTGCCGCCATTGCCGCAGCCTCAGACGCCCGAGCTCAGTCGGGCATGGGGCATCGTGGTGGGGGGGGTTGGGGGCACCGGGGTGATCACGATCGGTCAGTTGTTGGGCATGGCGGCCCACCTCGAGGGCAAGGCGGTGATCACGCAGGACTCTGCCGGGCTGGCTCAAAAGGGAGGCGCCACCTGGAGCCATGTGCAGATTGCGATGCAGGCGCAGGACATCCACAGCACCAAGGTGGATACAGCCAAGGCAGACCTGGTGATCGGGTGCGACAGCATCGTGGCAGCGAGCAAGGCCACTCTGGCGGTCATGCAGGAGCGCCAAACATTCGTCGCACTCAACACGCACGCAACCCCCACGGCAGCCTTCGTCAAAGACCCCGACTGGCACTTCCCGGAAGAGGGCTGCGAAGCGGCCATCGAGCGCACGGTCGGCCGCAGCTGCATGGGGCTCCTGGACGCCGAGGAAGTGGCCACGCATCTGCTGGGCGACAGC
>CAYYYC010000017.1:0-3667 GCA_964475695.1 uncultured Rubrivivax sp. | reverse complement strand
TGATGCTCGGCTACGCCTGGCAAAAAGCCAAGGTGCCCCTGTCCAGAGAGGCCCTGCTGCGCGCCATTGAGCTCAACGGGGTTCAGGTGGAGCGCAACAAGGAAGCATTCGAGTGGGGGCGCCGGTGCGCCCACGATCTGGAGGAAGTTCGAGCGCTCTTTCAGGCTCGGCAGGCCATCGAGTGGATGCGTCAACCCTCGCTGGAGGAGGTCATCGACCGCCGATCGGCCTTCCTGGCCGAGTATCAGGACGCTGCCTACGCGCAGCAGTACCGCAGTTTCGTCGAGCGCGTGCGGCAGGCCGAGGCGCCGATGGGCAGCACCCGGCTGAGTCTGGCTGTGGCACGCAACCTGTTCAAGCTCATGGCCTACAAGGACGAGTATGAGGTGGCCCGACTGCACACCGACCCCCGCTTTCTGGCCGCCCTGGACAGCGTGTTTGAAGGCCCCTTCCGCCTGGTTCACCATCTGGCGCCGCCGGGCCTGTCGGCTCACGATGCCCAGGGGCGCCCCGTCAAGCGGCCTTTTGGCCCCTGGATCCGCAAGGGGTTTTGGGTTCTGGCTCGCCTCAAGGGGCTGCGAGGCACGCCCTTGGATATCTTTGGCAGAACGCACGAGCGCAGAACGGAACGCGCGCTGATTCGCGAGTACCGCGACACGGTCGAGGAATTGTTGAGCAGCCTCAGCGCCCAACGGGTGACCCTGGCAGTGGAGATCGCCGGTCTGCCCCAGGACATTCGGGGATTTGGCCATGTCAAGGCGGCCCACCTGGAGCGCATCCGTCCGCGATGGGCCGATCTGATGGCTCGATGGCGCTCCGGCAGCACCGTCTGAAGAGGGCCCATCTCCCAGTGCCCACATGGGAATGCCTGCCAAGGGCAAACTTTCTGGATGGGGTACTCGCGCACCGCCGTTTTTCTGCACTGGGCACGCCGTGGCGATTTCCTTCTCACCGGCGAAGGCCATCTTGGCGAGCTTGGCCGTAGGCCTGACCATGACCAGCCTGCCGTTCTCTCCGGCCCGACTCAAGCTCTACAACTGGCACAAGTGGGCCGGAATCCTGATCCTGACGGCTTCCGCAGTGCGGCTGCTCTGGCGCCTGACCCACCGTCCCCCCGAGGATCCGCCGATGCCGCTTTGGCAGCTGCGCGCCGCGCATGTGGCGCACCTTCTGATGTATGTGCTCTTCTTTGCCGTGCCCATCGTCGGTTGGGCTTACAGCTCGGCCGCCGGCTTTCCTGTGGTCCTGTTCGGGGTGATTGCCCTGCCCGACTTCGTTCCCAAGGACACGGCGCTGGCTGAGCTGCTCAAGCCATGGCATGCCCAACTGGCATGGCTGCTGGGCATCGTGATCGCGGCGCATGTTCTGGCCGCGCTCAAGCACCACTTCATCGATCGTGACGGCCTCCTGCGTCGGATGGCTTGGGGGGTCGCCAAGTGAAGGGGCCTGCCCCGCGCGTGACGCCTGCCGCAGCAGCGTGTGCACTCTGCGCCGCAGTCTTTCTCTGGGCTCCCGCAGCCACGGCCCAGCAGGTGGTGGTCGGCGCCAGCGAGATCGCATTCACAAGCCGCCAGATGGGCGTGCCGGTGGATGGTCTCTTCCGCCGATGGGCTGTCGCCATGCAGTTCGATCCCAGGAAACCCGAGTCCGGGAAGGTGTCCTTCTCGATCGACATGGGCAGCGCCTCCCTCGGCGCCGCCGACACCGATGCCGAAGTGGCCAAGGCCGAGTGGTTCAACACCGCCCGATTCCCCCAGGCGCAGTTCAACAGCACCTCGATCAAGGCCCTGGGCAAGGGGCGGTTTGAAGTCAGCGGGCTGCTGAGCATCAAGGGAACGACACTGCCCGTCACGGTTCCTGTGGCCCTGAGCCAAACCGGCGGCGCAGGCGCACTGCGGACCACAGCCACCGGCACACTGGTCATCAAACGGCTGAGCTTCAAAATCGGCGAAGGTGCCTGGAGCGACACTTCCATGGTGGCCGATGAAGTCCAGGTGCGCTTTCGGCTGGTGCTCAGCGGGATGGCTCCGCTGTAGCGCCATCAGCGTCCTGCGCTGCCCCGCACCCGTCACGAATCCCCTTCAACCACCCACAGGAGTTCCATGAACAAGCTCACGAAGTCGATCGTCTCGGTTGCCCTGGCTGCCGGCGCAGGCCTGGCACAGGCCCAGAGCGCCACTTATGCAATCGACCCAACCCACACCTTCGTGACCTTCGAGGTGCTGCACTTTGGAACCAGCACAAACCGCGGTCGCTTCGACAAAAAGTCCGGGACCATCTCGCTGGACAAGGCGGCGCGCACAGGCAAGGTGGACATCCTGATCGAGACCGGCTCCATCAACACCGGAACCGCCGCCTTCGACAAGCATCTGCAGAGCAAGGACTTCTTCGACAGCCAAGCGCACCCCACCGCGCGCTTCGTGGCGGAGAAGTTTTCATTCGAGGCAGAGAAGGTCGCCGGGGTCAGTGGCCTGCTCACGCTTCTGGGCAAAACACAGCCGGTCACGCTCAAGGCGAGCCGCTTCAATTGCTTTGAGCACCCGCGCCTGAAGCGCGAAGTTTGCGGAGGCGACTTCGAAACAACCATACAGCGCAGCCAATGGGGCATGACCTATGGAATTGGGGCGATCCCCGACGCGGTGAGGCTGGTGATTCAGGTCGAGGCCGTCAAGCAGGAGTGACCGTGGGTGGGCCCGCAGGATGGAGCCGCATCGCGCGGGAGCCCTTCGCCGCGGCCCTCGTGGCGGCCTTCTCCTTGTGTGCGCCGCCCTGCACGGCCAACCAGGGCACGGTGGCCTACCAATTCGACCCGGCCCACACCTTTGTCACGTTCGAGGTGCTGCACTTCGACACGGCCACCCTGCGGGGCCGCTTCGGCCCGCTGCAGGGGCAGGCAGAGATTCGGACTGCTCCCATGCGCGGCGGCCGGGTGCAGGTGGCCATCGATACGAGCCAGGTCAGTACCGGCCTGCCGGTGCTGGACGCTTTCCTGCGCCGGGCCGACCTTCTGGACCCGGAGGCCCACCCCAAGGCCTACTTCGTCGGGGATGCGTTTCAGTTTGACAACCAAGGCCGGCTTGTCACTGTCGACGGGGAATTCACTTTGCGCGGGACCAGTCGGCCACTGAGGCTGCAGGCTCTGCGCTGGCGATGCTATTTCAATCCCCTGTTTCGCCGGGAGGTCTGCGGCGGAGACTTCGTGGGCGAGTTTCGACGCAGCGACTTCGGAATCACCCACAGCCTGGGTTTTGTGGCCGACACCGTTCGACTGCAGATCCAGGTCGAGGCGATTCGCCAGGATGGGCCTTGAGCCGATCGAGGAGGCGTCGGCACCCGGCCAAATCCCCTGTATTCCAGTGGGATACGGGTTACCACGAACGCCACGCCCTTCTGGGGGGGGCATAGTCCGATCAGGCCACGAGCGCCCTGGGGCGCATGCTTTCTTGCGCCGCAAGCCTCATTCAACGAAGTTTTCATCCTTCAGGAGACCAAGATGACCGACAAGAACACGAAGACCCGCCAGCCGGCCGAGCGCCGTCGCTTCCTGGCCAAGGCCGCCACGGGCACCGTGGCCGCCGGCGCGCTCGCTGCCCCGATGGTGTCGCAGGCACAAACCGCGACCCTCCGTTTTCAGAGCACCTGGCCGGCCAAGGACATCTTTCACGAG
>CAYYYC010000016.1:17006-17630 GCA_964475695.1 uncultured Rubrivivax sp. | reverse complement strand
CGATGCCGCCATCGACTTCGTCAAGGCCAGGGACGGGATCATCAACGTGGACCTGGAAAAGAGGCGGCTGCGCATGGCCATCGACGCCGTGGTGGCCAGCCCTGATGCCCGTGTCGAGGGCTTTGGCGTGGTGGTTCCCGCCCGCCTTGCCCGGATGGCGTCCGAAGTTTCAGACGCCTACGCCACCAAGACTCGCATCAGCCCGGACGCGGTGTGGACCGAGGCTTTCCTGCCGTCCAAGGCGGAGCTCAACATCCTGCCGCGCGCCGCTCGGTGAGGGCCAACCGGGCCTGGGCCCGTTCGCCCAGGCTCAGGCCCGGACACGGGCCGTCCCTGGGCCCGCCTGCGTGCGACTGAACCTGGAGATTTGCGGCATGAACGCAGCCCCTGACCTGCAGCAACCCTTTGTTGATTTTCAGAATGTCTGGCTGGCTTACAACGAGGAGCTGCTGGCCAAGCAGCAATTCGCCGTGGAGGACATCTCGCTGCAGGTGCACCGGGGCGAGTTCATCGCGATCGTGGGCCCCTCCGGTTGCGGCAAGTCCACCTTCATGAAGCTGACCACGGGGCTCAAGATGCCCAGCCGCGGAACGATCAGGATTGCAGGGCAGGAGGTCACCGGGC
>CAYYYC010000016.1:0-16996 GCA_964475695.1 uncultured Rubrivivax sp. | reverse complement strand
GGCATGGCCTTTCAGGCGCCCAGCCTGCTGCCTTGGCGGACCCCCCTCGACAATGTCCTGCTGCCGCTGGAGATCGTTGAGCCTTACCGCTCGCAGTTCAGTTCACAGAAGGCCCGGTTCAGGGAGAAGGCGAGCCAGTTGCTGCGAAGCGTGGGGCTGGGGGGCTACGAGGACAAGTACCCGTGGCAACTCTCCGGAGGCATGCAGCAGCGGGCGAGCATCTGCCGCGCTCTGGTACATGAGCCGCAGATGCTGCTGCTTGACGAGCCTTTCGGAGCGCTCGACGCATTCACCCGGGAGGAACTCTGGTGTGCGCTGCGGGATCTTCAGTCTGCGCAGAAGTTCAATGTCATTCTGGTCACGCATGACCTCCGGGAAAGCGTATTTCTGGCAGACACCGTCTACGTCATGAGCCGCAGCCCGGGGCGTTTCGTGGTCCGGCGCGAGATCGACCTCCCGCGGCCCAGGGACCTGGAGATCACCTACACCCCGCATTTCACCGACATCGTGCATGAGCTGCGCGGCCACATCGGCGCCATCCGGCAGCCCGTGGGGCAGGGCGGGGCTGTGCCGCAGTAGCGAAAGGCCAAGGACATGAGCCGCAAGACGCTGGAGCGTTGGTCTCCCCTGATCGTGCTGGCAGCAATTCTGCTGCTGTGGCAGGCCTTTGTGGCCCTGTTTGCGATCCCTGACTACATCTTCCCCGGTCCCTGGCAGATCGCCGGCAGCTTCGCGGAATTCAGCGGCCCGCTGCTTGAGGCTGCCTGGAAGACATTCTGGGTCACGATGCTCGGCTTTGGCCTGTCGATCGTGGTGGGCGTGCTGCTCGGTTTCCTGATCGGCTCCTCGCGGCTGGCCTACACGGCGCTGTATCCCCTGATGGTGGCGTTCAACGCAGTGCCCAAGGCGGCCATCGTTCCGATCCTTGTGGTCTGGTTTGGCATTGGGCTCGGCCCCGGCATCCTGACCGCATTCCTGATTTCCTTCTTCCCGATCACGGTCAACATCGCCACGGGTCTGGCCACCTTGGAGCCTGAGCTTGAAGACGTTCTTCGAGTTTTGGGCGCTCGGCACTGGTATGTCCCGGTCAAGGTGGGACTGCCCCGTTCCCTGCCCTACTTCTATGGCTCGCTGAAGGTTTCCATCACGCTGGCGTTTGTCGGAACGGTGTTGGCGGAGATGACCGCTGGTGACTCCGGCATCGGTTACCTCATGCAGACCGCGGGGTCGCAACAGAGGCTTCCCCTGGCTTTTGCGGGCTTGGTGGTGATCGGCGCCATGGCCATGGCCATGTACGAGCTCTTTTCCCTCGTCGAAAAGCGGACCACCGCGTGGGCCCACCGGGGATCCCAGGCGATCTGATCCTGACCTGTGTTTCTCGATGTAAAGAATTGTGTCCTTCCTGTCTGAGCGGACTCTCGGGGCTTAGACTTTCTCCCACGCCCAGCCGCGTTGTCGCGGATTCTCAGGGCGCTCGTGGAGGGATCACTCATGCGGACTCTGTGGGGAAAGGTTCTGGCTTTGGCTTGGCTGTGCGCGATTGCGCCAACGGTGGCCGCTCAAGTCGCCGACGGGGATGCCGGGGCACCCAGGGTGCCTGCGGGAGCGCCGCCTGCTTTGGCTCCCGCGCATTCGGCTCCTCAGGGACAGGCACCTGTGCCGCAGGGCGCTGCGCCTCAGGCAGCAGCGACGCCGGCGGCCTTCGGGCAGCTTCCGGCGGTGCCCTGGAGCGTGGTGGCCGCTCCGGTGGTGTCGGTCACGACGAGCGCCCAGGGCGTGGCGGGCGGGTCGTTGCTGTACCAGGTTGTTTACGAGTACGCGGGGCAGCGGTACACAGCCATGCTGCCCTACCATCCCGGTGCCTTGCTCCAGGTGCAATTGAGTCCCGTCGTGTCGGGCCCCACTGTCGCGCAGCCGGGCGCGCTCGTTCCGGTCATCGTGTTGGGTGGGCCTGATCACCAGCGTCTCCCCGACTGGAGCCCCGCACCCTTCGTGCTGGGCGTGCGAGCCCCCTGGGGACGCCACTGGCGCGGGTGGCGCAGCCACCGCCATTGGTGAGCGTTGCGGCGCTGAGGCGCGAAGCCTCAGTGCACGGCATGAAGCTGCAGCTGCCTTCGCGCCCGAGCCAGCAGGCGACGGCACTGGCGCGCGTCCATGGGCCCGATGAGCCGTTGCCACCGACCCTTGAATGAAGGCTGCTCCCACTGTGCCGTCAGCCCAGCGGCCAGCGTCGATGCCTGAGGGCATGGCGAACCGGCATCGCTGAGCGAAAGTCGCCGAGCCAGCAGGGTGTGCGTCACGCAGTGCCAGGCAGGCAGGTGCGCCTTGGGAACCACTGCGGTGACCTGAATCAGGCGTCGGGCTGGCTCGGGATGCATGAACACTTCGGTGAGCAACAGCCGCAACTGCAGATGCAGGTCCGCGGTGTTCTCCGAGAACTCGAAGAGGTCAAGCTGCGCTGCCGCGGCTTGGGGCTTCGCGGTTCGGCTGCGCGTGGTGCCGTCGGAATGGAGCGTGATGATCATGAAGACAGGATGAAGGCTCTCTGGCTCATTGAGTGAGCCACCCTTGACCCGCAGATGCTAAAGTCCTGGCGAGGTTCGGCCAGCCAGAATCCGGACGGACTGCTGAGAGGGAGCACCATGGGCAATACGGACCGCCTCTACAGAATCGAGAGCCTGATCAAGTCCCGAGGGCATGTCAGCTTTGACGATCTGCTTGAAACGCTGGAGATCTCGCGGGCCACGCTGAAAAGGGACTTGGCCTACCTTCGAGACCGCATGGGCGCGCCGATCGAATACGACCGGTTCCTTGGCGGTTACACCCTCAGACCACAGGGGCAGGACGGCCGGGGCGACCGCCACGAGCTGCCGGGGCTGTGGTTCAGTGAACGCGAGCTCTATGCGCTGCTGACGGCCCACCAACTACTTTCCGAGATTGAAACCGAAGGTGTTCTCAGCCGACATCTTCACCCTCTGCTCGAGCGCATCCATGGGCTGCTGGGCACCGACGGGCTCGAGGCTGCCGATGTGATGAAGCGGGTCAAGATCCTGACCCCGGCCAAGAGGCCGGTGCCCAGCCAGTGGTTTGAGCGGGTGACCGAGGCGCTGGTCAAGCGGCGTCGACTTGAGATGCGCTATCTCACCCGCAGTCGAGGCGCCTCCGGCCTCAGGGTTGTCTCACCGCAAAGGATGGTCCACTACCGCGCCACCTGGTATCTTGACGCCTACTGCCACAAGGCCCTCGGGCTTCGACGCTTCGCACTTGATGCGATCGAGCAGGCACAGGTTCTCGAGGAGAAGGCCAAGGACATTGCGCTCAAGACCGTGCAGTTTGAGATGGATGCCGGCTATGGAATCTATGCCGGCGGCAAGCCGCATTGGGCGGTTCTGGTCTTCCAGAAGCAGGCCGCCCAATGGATTTCACGCGAACAATGGCATCCCCAGCAGCAGTCCCGTTGGCTGGAGGATGGCCGGTTCGAGTTGAGGCTTCCCTATGTCCAGGAGACCGAGGTGGTCATGGACGTCCTGCGCCACGGCCCGGAAGTCGAGGTTGTTTCACCGCCTGCCCTGGTGCGGCGGGTCGCCGAGTCGCTGGCTGCGGCGTCCCGCCTCTATCGGGAGCAGGGGGGCAGAGGGCAGTCCTGAGAAGGCGGACGCTCATGACCGCTGCAGGCTGTCCCCAACCACAGGACCGTGGCCGCTGAAGCGATCGAGCGTCAGATAGATCACGGGCGTGATGTACAGCGTGATGGCCTGCGAGACAAGCAGACCGCCCACCACGGCAAGGCCCAGAGGCTGCCGCAACTCGGCGCCCGCTCCGATACCCACTGCGATGGGCAGTGCGCCCACCAATGCCGCCAGCGTGGTCATCATGATCGGCCTGAATCGCAGGATGCACGCTTGGCGAATGGCTTCGTCAGGCGCCGTGGCAGCGCTGCGCTGGGCGTCCAGCGCGAAGTCGATCATCATGATCGCGTTCTTCTTCACAATCCCGATGAGAAGAATGATTCCGATGGTGGCGATCAGCGTGAGTTCCATCCCGAAGGCCATGAGCGTGAGCAGAGCCCCAGCCGCAGCCGATGGAAGGCCTGCCAGGATGGTGATTGGGTGAATGAAGCTTTCGTACAGCACGCCCAGAAGCGCATAGATCACCAGCAAGGCGGCGATGACCAAGACCATCTGCCCCTGCTGCGAACTCTTGAAGACGGCAGCGTCGCCGCCATACTTCGTCACGATGGTCGAAGGCAGGCCGATTTCCCGGCGGATCTGGTCGATTTTGTCTGTCGCCTCTCCCAAGGCGGCACCGGGGGCCAGGTTGAACGACAGGGTGACTGCCTGCAATTGGCCGACATGGTTGACAGCAGTCGGGCCGGCGCTTCGCCTGACGGTGGCCAACGCGCTCAGGGGGACCAGAGTGCCCGACGATGAGCGCACCGCGATTCTTGAGAAGGCGGATTCATCTTCCTTGGCCTCGGGGACGAACTCCATGATCACCCGAAAGGTGTCGACAGGAGTGAAGATGGTCGACACCTGGCGCTCGCCCAGAGCGGTGTAGATGGCCGAACGGATCGCATCCATGGGGACGCCCATCGCGCTGGCTCGCTCCTGGTCGATGTCCAAGGTCGCCTGAAGCCCCCGCAGTTGCGAGTCGGTTGTCACGTCCCTCAGCAGCGGTTCGCCGCGCAGCCTCTCCTGCAGACGGTTGGCCCAGGTGTCGAGCTCCTGAGGCTCCACGCTCTGGAGCACATACTGGTAGCGGGCCTTGCTCGGACGGCTGCCCACATTGAGGTTCTGGAGCGGCCTGAGGAACACGGAAATGCCGGGCACTGCTCGACAGCGTTTTCGCAAGTCCTCAATGACGGACTTCATTGACTCCCGTTCTGCGCGAGGCTTGAGGTTGACAAAGAGGCGAGCGTTGTTGGGTGTCGCGTTGCCGCCCACGACACTGTTGACCGTTGCAACGGCCGGATGGGCCAGGAAGACATCGATGACTCGCTGTTGAAGCTCAAGCATGGCCTCGATGGAGACATCATCGGCCGCCTCGGTCGTAACCTGGATCTGGCCGATGTCCTCTTCCGGGAAGAAACCTTTGGGAATCGCCCAGAACGCCCACGCCGAAGCGGCGAAGGTCGCTGCGGCCAACGCCAGAACAGCCCGACGATGCCTCAGTGCGGCGTCGAGGCTGCGCTCGTAGCCGCGCAGCACGGCACCAAACGCTCGCTCGAAGGACCGAACCAGCGCTCCCGGCGGACTCTTGTGGGCCTCATCCGTGAGGAAGCGCGAAGCCAACATCGGGACCAACGACAAAGAAACAAAAGCCGAAACCAGAATGGCCAGGCCCACCACGACCGCAAACTCGTGGAGCAGAAGCCCAATGACACCCGGCATGAAGAAAACCGGGATGAAGACGGCTACGAGCGAGCTCGAGATGGAAATGATGGTGAAGCCCACTTCTCTGGCCCCGCGCAACGCCGCCTGAAATGGCGGCTCACCGTTTTCGACATGCCGAACGATGTTCTCCAGCACCACGATGGCGTCGTCGACCACCAGGCCGACGGCCAACGTCAAGCCCAGCAGCGAGATGTTGTCCAGGGAGTAGCTCAGCCCCCAGAGCATGGCCACAGCACCAAGCAGCGAGACGGGCAGCGACAGGCTGGGTATGGCCGTGGCCACAAATCGGCGCAGGAACAGGAAGATCACCAGCACGACGAGCACGATCGTGCCGGCCAGGGTGAGGGTCACATCATTCAATGCGTCACGGATGGAGATCGACCTGTCGTTGGTCACCCGCATGGCGATGGAGGCCGGCAACTCGCTGCGCAGTCCGTCGAGCACGGCCTTGGCGGCGTCCACCACCTGAACCGTGTTGGCGTCGGGGAGGCGAAAGATCGCCAGCGAAATCGAGGCTGCACCGTTGAAGCTGGCAAAGGTGCGGACCGATTCGAAGCTGTCCTCCACACGCGCCACATCACCCAGCCGCACAGGCGCGCCTGCGCGGCTGCTGATGATCAACTCCGAAAATTCCCGGGCGCTGCGCATCTGCCGATTCGCCTGGACCGTCAAGGTCTGGCGCGGCCCGTCCAGCGTGCCCAGCGGCGTGTTCACATTGGCTGCGATCAGGGCGACCCTCACATCTTCCACCGTCAGATTTCGGCCCTGCAGGGCCTCCGGCAGCAGCCTCACCCGCACCGCGAAGCGCTTGGCGCCAAACACATTGATTTGTGCGACCCCGGCGAGCGTGGAAAGGTTGGGCACTATGACCTGATCCGCATAGGCTTGGAGATCACGGGTGTCCAGCGAGGGAGAGTTCAGGGTGACGAACAGGACCGGCGAGTCGGCGGGATTGACCTTGCGATAGCTCGGCGGCGCAGTCATCTCCAGGGGGAGCGAACGCTGTGCCCTCAGAAGAGCCGCCTGCACATCGACCGCTGCGGCGTCGATGTTCCTGTCCTCCTCAAATTCGATGGTCACGCTCGTCTGGCCCAATGTGCTCGTCGAGCTGATCTGGGCGACAAAGGGGATCGTCTGAAATTGCTGCTCCAGGGGCAGGGCAACAGCTGAAGCCATGTCCTGAGGGCTCGCTCCGGGCAGGTTGGCCGAGACATTGATCACAGGCGTGTTGTAGCTCGGCAGTGCGGCCACCGGGATGTGGCGCAAGCTCAATGCGCCGGCGATCACGATGGCCAGGTTCAGCAGCACCGTCATCACGGGCCGCCGGATGAAGATTTCGGAGAGGTTCATCGTGTCGGTGCCTGCGCCGCGCCAGAGGCCGGGCTCGAAGCCTTGCGCTCGAAAACCTTGGACCCATTGCGGATGCTCTGTCTCCCTTCGACAACCACACTCTCACCCGGCTCGATCCCCTTGACCGCAGCCAGGCCGTTGGCGCTGGCCTGCAGCTCGACCGCCCGCGCCTCCGCTCGGCCCTGCTCGTCCACCACGAATACCGAGCGGCCACGAGCTCCTTGGACGATGGCGTCCAGCGGAATGACCGTGGCAGCCTCAATGTCTCGAAGGCGCATCTGCACCTTCACATAAGAGCCGGGCCACCAGCTTGATGAAGAGTTGTCGAGCTGGGCCTTGACCCGGATCGTTCCGGAAGCGGAATCGACCGCGTTGTCGACGAAGACGACATCTGCGCGCTGGCCCGCCGGCTTGGAGCCAAGGCTGGCATCGCCCGGGAAGATGGTGACTCGATCGCCGCGGCTCTTCAGTGCGGCCAGCGCATCGGCAAGATGGCGCTGCGGCAGGGAAAACGCCACGAGCACCGGATTCATCTGGCTGATGCTGACCAGCGCAGGCCCGCTCGGGCTCACATAGGCGCCGGGATGCGCGGCGATCGAGCCCAGCCTTCCCGGCTGTGGGGCGCTGATGGTCATCAGGGAAAGGGCGACTTGAGCCGCATTCACAGAGGCTCGGGCCGCACCCACGGCTGCAGCCTGGGACTCGGCGCTGGTGCGCTGTTGGTCGAGGGCCCCCTGGGAGATGAACTGCTGGGCAAAAAGCTCCTGGCTGCGCGAGAGTTGCCGCTGGGCCTCGGACAGGGAAGCCTCGTCTCGCTGTAGCTGAGCCCTGGCCCTCTCAAGTTGGGCCTTCTCCTGGCGGTCATCCAGGTGGAACAGCACTTGGCCCTGCCGCACCATCTGCCCCTCGGCAACGAGCACTGACCGCACCGTTGCCGGGACCTGTGCCCTGACCTCGACCGACCGGATGGACGCAACGCTGCCAGTGAGCTCCACCGTCACCGGCAGATTTTTCCTCTCGGCTGCAGCCAGGCTGACTGCCACCGGTGCTCCGGCGCCCGGGTTGCCGCCCGCCGTGGCCTTGCCCGTGGGTTGCGGACCTGCCGGGCCAGATGCCGGGGCCGGGCTGCTGGCCGGTTGAGCCGGTGCGGGAGCCTTGACAGAGTCCCGGGAGCCCGGGCTGCAGCCAGCCAGTGGGATGGCCAAAAGCATCCAGACGAGGGAGGGACGCAGCCTTGGCCGGCCTTGCCCTGCTTTGGAACGGCGTGGGCCACCGCCGATGCCCATGGGATGGGCCTGCACCGATTCGCTTTTCATAGGCTCCTGAACTTCACTGCGCCGGGGACGGAAATGCCGGGTGCGCTGGCGCCTTGGCTCCCATGGCCCCTGACGATGAATTGCAGCCGTTCGACCTGCTGCTCATAGGATTCGTGTTTGACGAGCATGCCATGGGCTCCGACATCGAACGCCCGCGCAAGCCATTCCGAGTCCTGCCGCAGCGTGACTGCCAGCTTCCAGCAGTCGGGCTCCAGCCGCCCGATCAGATGCACAGCGGATGGCGCATCGAAGTCAATGTCCACCAGGGCAATCCTGCAGCCGTTGATGTGCCGGTCAGCCTCATGCGCGCTCGCCACGCTGTGGATGCACAACTCAGCCATCGTGGCGTCTTCGAGAACGCCATGCAGCAGGGCGCGAACGGCCGGATGCCGCTCCACGAGCAATGCTGAGGCTGATCGCGCCACGGGCTCGGTGAAGGCCACAACTCAAAGGCCCGCGTCGTTGACCAGCACGATCTTTCCCTTGACCGAGCGGTTGGCCATGGCCTCGTAGGCACGCGGCAACTCCCTCATCGGAAGCTTCAGGTCGATGGCCGGTTTGATGACGCCCTGGCCGTACCACTCCATCAACTGCTCCAAGCCGCGCCGGAACGATTGCGTCTCTCGGCGGACGAAGTCTCCCCAGAAGACACCCAGGATCGCGGCACCTTTGAGCAGGGCCAAGTTCCAAGGGAGCGCCGGGATTTCCCCAGCCGCAAATCCGATCACGAGGTAGCGGCCGCGCCATGCGATTGAGCGGAAGACCGGCTCTGCCAGAACCCCTCCGACGGGATCGTAGACCACATCGGGGCCGCGCCCATCGGTCAGCCCCTTGAGGCTCTCACGGATGTCCTGGCTGCCGTAATCGATGGATGCATCGGCGCCAAGCGCTTCGCAGAACCGGGCCTTGTCGCGGTTCGAGGCGGCGGCGATCACCCGTGCGCCAGCGGCCTTGGCCACCTGAATGGCTGCGCTGCCCACGCCACCGGCCGCGCCGAGCACCAGAACCGTTTCCCCAGGCTTGAGCTGGGCGCGGTCGAGCAGCGCATGATGCGAGGTGCCGTAGGTGAAGGCAAAGGCCGCGCCGTCTTCAAACGGCATTTGTGCCGGCAAGGGCAGGCAAGCATGAGCCGGCGCCAAGGCGTGGGTGGCGAAGCCGCCGCTGGCGCCGATGACCGCCACCGGCTGGCCTGACTCCAGGCCGTCGACACCCTCCCCAAGGCTCCGAACCACGGCCGCGTACTCCGAGCCGGGCACAAAGGGCAGGGCGGGCTTGACCTGGTACTTGCCACGCACGGTCAGAAGGTCCGGGAAGTTCATGCTGGCGGCCATGACCTGCACCAGCACCTGTCCGGGCCCAGGCGCCATGGAAGGCAGTGGCTTCCACCGGAGATGCTCGGCGCCGGTCGGGGAATCGCAAACCCATCCGTGCATGGTCATGAGGTGTTCGGCTCCTTTTCGTGAAGGCGCGCAATGACAACCCAGCGCCTAGAATGACTTGGTGCGTATTCTGATCGCAAATGACGACGGCTATCTGGCCCCTGGGCTGTCCGCGCTGGCCAAGGCGATGGCTGGGCTCGGGCAAGTGGATGTGATTGGCCCGGAGCAGAATGCCAGCGGAACTTCAAATGCCCTGACACTGCACAGGCCGTTGTCCGTGCACACTGCAGCCAACGGATTTCGCTATGTCAACGGCACGCCGTCGGATTGTGTCCATCTGGCCCTCACAGGGCTGCTGCCTCGTCCCGACCTTGTCCTCTCGGGCATCAACCAGGGCGCAAACATGGGCGACGACACCCTCTATTCCGGCACTGTGGCTGCGGCGATGGAGGGGTACCTGTTCGGCATTCCTGCCATCGCCTTCTCTCAGGTCGACAGGGGGTGGGGTGACCTTGAAGCGGCGGGCGCCGTCGCTCGCGCCCTGGTCGAGAGGGTGTTGCGCTCGGGGCTCTGCGACAGGCCCTTTCTGCTCAACGTGAACATACCCAATCGGTCCGACGCGCCGTCCTTGAATTGGAAGACGACACGGCTGGGCCGTCGCCATGCCAGCGAACCGGTGATTGGCCAGACGAGCCCCCGCGGCGAGCCCATCTATTGGATCGGACCGGCGGGGGATGCGCGCGAGGCCGGTCCCGGCACCGATTTTCATGCCGTGATGCACGGATCGGTTTCGATCACGCCTCTGCAGGTTGACCTGACCGACCATGCGGCGCTCGGGCAGTGGGCAGCGGCGCTTGCTGGACAGGGAGATCGGCCGGCGTGATCATTCACCCAGTGCTCCCCTTGGTCGGATGAGCGATCCGCAATCTCCCCCGGCGCGCAGACGACGCTTTCCGGCCGTCTTGGCCAAAGGCTCCGGAAACGCAGCTGAGATCCTCCGTCCGCAGCGCCCCTTGCGCGAGCGTGCAGGTGAGGCCGCGAGGCAGACCCAGCCGCAACCCGCAGGGGTTGGGCTGGATTCCGAGGCCATTCGACTTCGCATGGTCCAGCGGCTGGCGGGGCAGGGTATTCAAAGCGAGCCCGTCTTGATGGCCATGGCGAAAGTACCGCGCCATTTGTTCGTGGACTCGGCTCTGGCGGCTCAGGCTTATGAGGAGACCAGCCTTCCCATCGGGCACGGACAGACCATCTCCAAGCCCTATGTCGTGGCGCGCATGCTCAGCCTCCTGCTCCAGGGCGCTCGCGCGCTGGAACTCGGACAGCCGGATCGTGTTTTGGAGATCGGCACTGGCTGCGGCTATCAGGCCGCTTTGTTGTGCCTTCTGTCCCGCAGGGTGGTTTCGATCGAGCGGCTGGAGCCTTTGCATCAACAGGCCCGAGCGCGACTTGCGCCGTGGCGCGCGGGGGGGTTGACTCTGATCTGGGGGGACGGTCGTCAAGGGCACCCCGCGGCTGCCCCTTACGACGGCATTCTTGCGGCCGCGGGAGGCGAGGACATTCCCGAAGCGTGGCTCGAGCAGTTGGCCGTGGGCGGGCGTCTTGTGGCGCCGGTCCGCACGAATGCCGATGGGGGGCAGGTGCTGAGGGTGGTGGACAGAACCGATCGCGGCTGGCAGACCTCCACCCATGATCCGGTGCACTTCGTCCCTCTAAAATCCGGGGTCTCGTGAGCATCTCTTCCACACGGTCCGATTTCGCGCAGATCACTGCCTTGGCAGCCTTGGGTCTCGCATTGGCAGCCTGCAGCACCATCCCCAGTCGGCCCGTCGTCGTGGTCGATCGTCCGGTCAGCCGCGCACCTGCCGCCCAGTCCGTGACCGCGCCTGCGCCTGCGATGCCGGCCAAAACAGCGTCTGCCCAGCCCGCTCAGACACCTTCGGCCCAGGGCCCCGCCAGCCAGCCCGCAAGCGCTGCGCCCCTGGCCTCAAGCGCCACTCGGCCCGGCCACTACACGGTCAAGCCGGGAGACACGCTTGTGCGAATCGCGTTGGACCACGGCCAAAACTGGCGGGACTTGGCGCAGTGGAACCAGATCGAGAACCCCAACCTCATCGAGGTGGGGCAGGTGCTGCGCGTCGCGCCTGGGGCCTCGGCCGGCGTGACCACTCCCACGGAGACCGCGCTGCAGCGGTCGGAAAAGCCTCAGTCCCTTTCAGCGCCGGCGGGCCAGGCTCCCGCGGCAGGCAAAGAGCAGCCCGCTCGCTCGCGCCCCGTCGTGCCGGAGTCGGCTTCGGGGCCGATCCAGTGGTCATGGCCGGCATCCGGACCGCTGCTGCAAGCTTTCGATGAGCAGCGCAACAAGGGCCTGGATATCGGCGGGGCATCCGGTGATCCCGTGCTGGCTGCGGCCGACGGGCAGGTGATCTACGCGGGTTCGGATCTGCGCGGCTATGGGAATCTTCTGATACTCAAGCACAACCAATCCTTCCTGAGTGCCTACGCGCACAATCAGGTTCTGCTTGTGCGGGAAGACCAGATCGTCAAGCGCGGGCAGAAGATCGCCGAGATGGGCAAGACCGATGCCGAGCGGGTGCAGCTGCACTTCGAGATCCGTCGTGATGGCAAGCCCGTGGACCCGCTCAAGCACCTCCCGTCGCGATGAGCTTTGTGTCATCGGCCGCCGAGCCGAGCGACTGGCTGGAGGTGGAGTCCATCGACCTTGAAGGTCAGGGAGTGGCGCGCAATGCGCAGGGCAAGGTCGTCTTCATCGACGGCGCTCTGGCGGGCGAGCGCGTTCGAGTGCTGGTCCATCGCAGCAAGAGCAAATGGGACCAGGGCCGCTTGGTGGAGATTTCCCGGCAGAGTGCGCTTCGGGTTCGGCCGGCCTGCCCCCACTTTGGTCTTCATCACGGAGCCTGCGGAGGTTGCAAGGTTCAGCACCTCGAGCCTTCGGCGCAGCTCGCCGTCAAGCAACGGGTCCTGGAGGACAGCCTGGCTCACCTCGCGAAAGTCCGAGCCGACCGCATTCTCCGCCCCATCGAGGGGCCATCCTGGGGTTACCGTCACCGTGCGCGACTGTCTGTCCGGCATGTGGCTGCCAAAGGCCAGGTGTTGGTGGGCTTCCATGAGCGCAACTCCCGCTATGTGGCCGACATGCAGAGTTGTTCCGTTTTGCCGCAGCCCGTCAGCAGACTGTTGATGCCCTTGCGTCAGTTGATTTCGAGTCTGAAGTCGAGAGACCGTCTGCCGCAGATTGAGCTCGCGCTTGGGGAGGGCGAAAACAAGCCACAGGGATCGCCGCATTACGCGCTGAGCACGGCGCTGGTGCTTCGCCATCTTGTGCCGCTGCCCCAGGATGATCTCCAAAAGCTCAGGGACTTTGCGCAGGCTCACCCTGACGCCGGCATCCGTTGGTGGTTGCAGCCTGCGGGACCGGATTCTGCCCACAGGTTGGACGGGGGCGCGGCCGCGGGAATGGACCTGGTCTACCGACTGACCGAATTTGACGTGGTCATGCCCTTCAAGCCCACCGATTTCACGCAGGTCAACGCAGCCGTCAACCGCGTGATGGTCAGCCGTGCCCTAGGGATGCTGGAGCCGCAGCCTCATGAGAGGGTGATCGACTGGTTCTGCGGGCTGGGAAACTTCAGTCTGCCCCTTGCCCGGCGTGCGGGGGAAGTGCTTGGCATCGAGGGGAGCCCTGCGCTCGTCGAGCGCGCTTCGGCCAACGCCGCACTCAACGGATGTTCCGAGAGGGCCTCCTTTGCGTGTCGAAACCTGTTCGACATCACCGCGCCGGACCTGCCGAAGCTGGGAATTGCCCAGGCTTGGTTGGTTGATCCTCCGAGGGAAGGCGCTTTGGCGCTGTGCAAGGCGCTGGCTGATGCGACGGCTCCCGATGAGGCTTCGCCTTTTGCTTCCCTCTCAAGGGGCTCCGGGTGGCGTCCGCCTCGCCGAATCGTTTATGTCAGCTGCAATCCCGCCACCTTGGCACGCGATGCCGGGGTGTTGGTTCATCAGGCGGGATATCGCTGCTCGAGCGCCGGCGTGATCAACATGTTCCCCCAGACGGCGCATGTGGAGAGCATGGCGGTCTTCGAGCACTGCGGCGCATGAAAAACGCCCGCATGGAGCGGGCGTCGGAAGAGGGGTGGGCAGGACCGGGAGAGCTTCAGTCGCGCTCGCCGCCGAAGATCCCGAACAGAGCCAGAAGGCTCTGGAAAACGTTGTAGATGTCAAGGTAGATCGCCAGAGTGGCGCTGACGTAGTTTGTCTCTCCGCCATCGATCACCTGCTTGATGTCGTAAAGCATGTAGGCTGAAAACAGACCCGCAGCAATCACGGACAGAGCCATCATGAGTGCGCTCGACTGGACAAAGATGTTGATGAGCCCGGCGACCAGAAGAATGATCGCACCCACGAAGAGAAACTTGCCCATCCCGGTCAAATCCCGCTTGATGACCGTGGCGAGACTGGCCATCGAGAAGAACACGGCCGCGGTGGTGCCGAATGCGTACATGATGAGCGAAGCGCCGTTGGACAAGCCGAGGATCGCGGCCAACATCCGCGACAGCATCAGCCCCATGAAGAAGCTGAATCCCAGCAGCAGAGCCACACCCGTGCCGGAATTCTTGAATTTTTCGATGGCAAACATGAAACCGAAGGCGCCCGCCAGGAAGACGATCACGCTCATCCCGGTGCCCATCTTGGCCATGATGCCCGTGGACACGCCGATCCATGCGCCAAGGATGGTCGGGATCAGGGACAGCGCCAGCAGGGCGTAGGTGTTGCGCAGGACCCGATTGCGCTGCGCCGGGGTGGCCACGGTGCCACCGAAATCGTAGGAGGTTTGAATTCCGTTGTTCATGTCCAATACTCCTCGTTGGATGGGAAAACGCTCTGACTCACGTGCAGACCTGTTTGAATCTCAGGGGCGATTTTAGTTCCATCGATCTGTGCCCGCCAGAGGGAAATCCCCTCGCGGCGTGCGCCTTTCCCGGCGGGATCCACGGCTGCACTCCTGCACTACAGTCCACCCATTCCAATGATGAACAGACCACCATGAACACCAAACCCTATCTGAGCCTGGATGAAGTCAGGCGAATGGCCAAGGCTGCCGAGGCCGAGGCTGCAACGCACGGCTGGCCGGTCAGCGTGGCCATCGTCGATGACGGCGGCCACCTGTTGTGGTTCCAGCGCTTGGACGGCGCTGCGCCCGTCTCGGCCCATATCGCGGTCTCCAAGGCGCGAACTTCAGCGCTCGGTCGTCGGGAAAGCCGCATCTACGAAGAGATGATCAATCAGGGGCGCGCGTCCTTCCTCAGCGCGCCCGCCATCGACGGGATGCTTGAAGGAGGGGTGCCCGTGGTGGTGGAGGGGCACTGTCTTGGTGCGATTGGGGTCAGCGGCGTGAAGTCTTCCGAAGACGCCCAGATCGCCAGGGCGGGTGTTGCGGCATTGACGGCCTAGCCGGGCAGCGCGGTCGTCTCGCCGGGGTCCTGGGCTATACTCGCTACAACCTCAACGCAACTGGCACGCTCAGGCAGTCCTCACCGATCAAGCCACCCTAAAAAAGGCCAATGGAAGTCGGCATTCGTCGGCGTCCGGAGGCCTTTCTTTCAGGTTGGGCGTGCAACTGGAGCTCCCATTGCTGCCCGTTCTGCCTCAAGCCATCCTTGCACTCGCGGACGGCACGACTTTCCTTGGCCAGTCCATCGGCGCGCCGGGCGCGTCCATCGGTGAAGTGGTGTTCAACACCGCCTTGACGGGGTATCAGGAAATACTCACCGATCCGAGTTATTCGAGGCAAATCGTCACCCTGACTTATCCCCACATCGGCAACACCGGTGTCAACCCCGAAGACGCCGAGGCGACCGGCGTCCAAGCCGCCGGCCTCATCATCAAGGACCTGCCCCTTCGAGTCTCGAGTTTTCGCCAGACTGAATCGCTGTCGCACTACCTGCAGTCCAGCGGTACGGTCGGCATTGCCGGCATCGACACGCGCCGCTTGACCCGCATCCTGCGATCCGGCGGCTCCCAAAACGGTTGCGTGGTGGGTCTGCCGCCGGGGCACGAGGCAAGCCAAAGTGACTTTGAGCGAGCCGTAACCCAAGCACGCGAGGCCCCCGCCATGGCCGGGCTTGATCTCGCGCAAGTGGTCAGCACTCGGGAGCCCTACGAGTGGACGCAGGGACAGTGGCAGCTCCAGGCCGACCGAGGCAAGCCGGGCTTCCATCAGCCCACCTCGTCAAGATTTCATGTGGTGGCCTATGACTTCGGAGTCAAGAGGAACATCCTGCGCATGCTGGCCGAGCGCGGATGCCGCGTGACGGTGGTGCCGGCTCGAACGTCCGCCGACCAAACGCTCGGGATGCAGCCCGATGGCGTTTTCCTCAGCAACGGGCCGGGGGACCCGCAGCCCTGCGACTACGCCATCGCCGCCGCGGCGCAGCTCATCGAAAGCGGTCTTCCGACCTTCGGCATCTGCCTTGGTCATCAGATCATGGCCTTGGCCAGCGGCGCCCGCACCTTCAAGATGAAGTTCGGGCACCATGGGGCCAACCATCCCGTCAAGGATCTGGTGACCGGTCGTGTCTCCATCACGAGCCAGAACCACGGATTCGCGGTGGATGCGGCGAGCCTGCCCGCCCATCTGCGTGCCACCCATGTGAGCCTGTTTGACGGCACGCTGCAGGGCTTGGAGCGGGTGGATAGGCCTGCGTTCTGTTTTCAGGGTCACCCCGAGGCTTCGCCGGGGCCCCACGACATCTCCAGCCTCTTTGACCGCTTCGTTTCATTGATGGCTGCGCGGCAGGAGGTTGCCCATGCCTAAGCGCAGCGACATTCAGTCGGTTCTCATCATCGGCGCCGGGCCGATCATCATCGGGCAGGCCTGTGAGTTCGACTACTCCGGCGCGCAGGCTTGCAAGGCTTTGCGCGAAGAGGGCTATCGGGTGGTGCTTGTGAACTCCAACCCGGCCACGATCATGACAGACCCCGGGATGGCCGACGCCACTTACATAGAACCCATCACCTGGCCTGTGGTCGAGAAGATCATCGCCAAAGAGCGCGCCCAGCGGCCCCGGGAAAGGATGGCGCTCCTGCCGACCATGGGGGGGCAGACGGCCTTGAACTGTGCGTTGGACCTGGCCCGGCACGGCGTGTTGGAAAAGTATGGCGTCGAGATGATCGGCGCAAACGAGCGCGCCATCGAAAAGGCAGAAGACAGGCTGAAATTCAAGGATGCGATGACTGGCATTGGCCTGGCATCGGCCAAGTCCGGGATTGCCCACTCGATGCAAGACGCCTGGGATGTGCAAAAACGCATCGCCGCCGAGATCGGCGGCACTGGCTTCCCCGCAGTGATCCGCCCGTCGTTCACACTGGGGGGGACCGGTGGCGGAATCGCCTACAACCCCGAGGAATTTGAGGAAATCTGCAAGCGCGGGCTTGATCTTTCTCCCACGCGTGAGCTGTTGATCGAGGAGTCGCTCATCGGTTGGAAGGAATACGAGATGGAGGTTGTGCGCGACAAGGCGGACAACTGCATCATCGTGTG
>CAYYYC010000015.1:16593-17747 GCA_964475695.1 uncultured Rubrivivax sp. | reverse complement strand
GTTGGACCCTCATTCTAGCGAAAAGCGCTGGGCTGGACACCGCACCAAGACTGGGGATTGCGCCGTTGCTGCGCTCCAACAAGAAAAGTTGTCCACAGGTTATAAACACATCCGGCCAGGCGTGAACACGGCCCGGACCCGGTCCGGAGACTTGTCCTGCCAGGGTCATTGAACAAGAAAATAAGCCCCGTTTTGTCGGTCAAAGGCCCGATTTGGCTGCCTTTTTGCCAACCGCCTGGGTGCCGGGCGAAAGCCCGAGGCGAAGCCTTTCGAGCTTTATGTAAGCTAGCGCTCACGCTCCAAGGGCTCCACTGACCGGGAAAGACCACACCAGACGATCAGGCTTACGGCCCACTGATGCCCAGCAGGCTGGTGGAGCCGCCGCGGTTGACGACCACGGGCACCCGACGGGCCCCCTCAACCTTTCGCACAAGGGCAGCGAACTGACGCGCATCGCTGACCTCCTGGTTGTCAAAGGCCACGATGACATCACCCTCACGAAGCCCGGCTCGCGCCGCTGGCCCATCAGCCGCCTCCACCCGTACGCCGCCACGGAGCCGCAATTCCTTGCGCTGCGCGTCCGTGAGGTCGGAGACCGTCAATCCCAGGGGAAGCTTCGGACCGGCACGATCCTTGGACTCAGCGCCCACCGCCACGCGCCGACCCTGATCAGGCTCCACCTCCCCAACCGTGAGCACGATCTCCCGGGTGCTCCCGCGGCGCAACACCTGCAGATTGGTCCGGGCGCCCGGCTTGGTCGCTCCGATGAGCCGCGGCAGATCGCGGGATGTCTCCACCGCCTTGCCGTCCACCTTCAAGATGATGTCACCCGGCTCAATCCCGCCCTTGTCCGCGGGCCCGCCAGCTTCAACAGCCTCCACCAGAGCACCAATCGGCTTGGCCATTCCCAGCGCCTCAGCAGCGTCTTTGGTCACCGGCACCCCCACCACGCCGATCCGCCCGCGTATGACGCGCCCGATGGAACGAAGTTGGTCTGCCACGCGCACAGCTTCATCGATCGGTATGGCAAACGAGATGCCCATGTAGCCGCCGGAGCCCGTCAGGATGGCATTGGTGATGCCCACCACCTCGCCGCGCATGTTGATCAACGGTCCGCCCGAGTTCCCGGGGTTGATCGCCACATCCGTCTGGAT
>CAYYYC010000015.1:9022-16583 GCA_964475695.1 uncultured Rubrivivax sp. | reverse complement strand
ACTCGCCGGTCTCCCGCTGTTTGGCACTGACGATTCCTGCAGTGACCGTGTTCTCCAACTGCAGTGGCGATCCGATGGCCATGACCCATTCCCCAACCCGCAGGCGGTTCACATCACCGATCCTCACCGGCGAAAGCCCGGCCGTCTCAATTTTGAGCACCGCCACATCAGTGCGCCGATCGGTGCCCACGATCCGCGCCTTGAACTCGCGCTTGTCCGACAGGGTCACCAACACCTCGTCAGCACCACGGACGACATGTTCGTTCGTCATGATGAACCCATCGACCGACAGGATGAATCCCGACCCGACACCGCGCGGCACGGACTGCTCCTCTTCCTGACGCGGAGCGCTGCGGCGGCCTGGGTTGGGAGCCGGGGTGGGAATGCCGAAGCGACGGAAGAATTCCTCCATCTGCTGCTCCATGTCGCCACGGCCGGTCCGGCTGACCCGACCCATCGGCCGGACGTTGACCACACTGGGCCCCACCCTCTCGAACAGGTCCGCAAAGTCCGGCAAGGTCACCCCCTGGGCCCGCGCGGAAACCGGCGCCGCCATGCCCACCGCACCCAGCGCGGTGGCGATGACGAGCAATGCATGCCCCACGGCTGCGCGCCAAGCGGCGCGAGAAAAGCAACTGGGGAAACTGCCGCCAACGGGGACGGCAGCCACGGAAGTTGAACGCAGGCGAGTCAGGGTCATGGGTGAGTCGTCAGGAATCAGGGTTGCGGACGCAAGGCGGCGGCGATTCGGCCCAGCGTTTCCGAAGAGACATCACCGGTGAGGGTAAGCCAGGCGCCGTGCCGCTGCACAGTCAGGGTATTGAGCGCCCCGCCGGACGCGCCCACAACCGTGGTTCCGTCCGGGCGGGAGCCCTCAATCAGCACGGATATGGTGGACGATCCGTCGGAAAACAAGACCTGCAACGAATCCGCCGGTCGATGGGCCGGGCCCCGGGGCAGACGCAGGATCTCCCGGAAGCCGCCCACCGAAGAGCCCATCGCCCAAAGCGTCGTCGGGTCCAGGCTCTTTCCGGCAGCCAGAGACGCCCTTCGAAGATCTTCCGGCGGCGCGGTCAGCGCAATCGCCGGGCCCGGTGCGGGGTCCGGCGGGTCGACCCGGGTCGCAAGGTAGCCCAGCCCAACGCTCAGAAAGCCCGCCGTGGCCGCCACCGAGGCGGCCCAGATGCGCCGCCGAGGCCTCGCCGCCTTGATTGGCCCGCCCTGCGCCATGTCAGGCGCCAGAGTGGCCGGCTCGTGACGCAGCCTCTCGCGCAAGTTCTCCAGGAATTCACGGTCCCTCGATACGATGCCGCCCGGCCCCGGCGAGCGAAGGGCATCCCCAATCATGTGATAGACATGCCAGTCGGCCCGCATCGCAGGATTTGCGGCCTCGTCCTCGAGCCAACGCTCGACCACTTCCGGCGGCTCTTCCCCATCCATCAGGGATGACAGCGTCTCGCGCCGCCGACCATCATCTCGTGACTGATCCATGAATGCTCCCTAGCTTCACCAACGCTGGCCTGCGCGCCGGTCCAGAACCGGTCGCAGTCGTTGCGCAATAGCCTCGCGGGCACGAAAGATGCGCGAGCGCACCGTGCCCACAGGGCATCCCATCGCCTGCGAAATCTCCTCATAGCTCAGGCCTTCGATCTCTCGCAGGAGGATGGCCGTACGGAGCTCGTCGGACAAGGCCTGCACCGCCTGATTGACCGCCTCGGCAACCTCCTTGCTGGCCAGCAGGGCCTCCGGAGTGGCCTCGTCCCTTTGTTCCATTACAGACGCGAAAGTTTCATCCTCGCCCTGGCCCGAAGCGGCCAAGGCCGACTCGGTAATCACCGGATCGCGCGCCAGAGCCACGCGCTGCTTCTTGGCGGTGTTGACGACGATGCGGTAGAGCCAGGTGTAGAAGGCACTCTCGCCACGGAACTGGCCCAGAGCGCGGTAGGCACGGATGAACGACTCCTGCGCGATGTCGGCGATGAGGTCCACGTCACGGACAAAACGCGAGATCAACCGCTCGACTCGCCGCTGGTACTTGATGACCAACAGCTCGAAGGCCCGGGAGTCGCCACGCTGTGCCCGCTTGACCAAGGCGAGGTCGACATCTTCACCCGGGGGTGCCGGTGCCCGGCTCATGCGGTGAGTCTCATGGCCAGGCCAAGACCGCCCGCAGGCGCTGACCCTTCAACCCCAGTTCAATCGGGCGGGCCAAAAGCCATGCCCCGGCCCCACAGCCCGGGTCTGGCCGGGCTCTGAGCAGAATCCATGGCCCCAACGATGCCGCGATCTGCAGACCGCCGGACCCGCCGCTCGGCGGCCGGCCCGAAGCCGTCCGATCAAGCCGACCGACGGGCGCGGCAATCTGAAGCCAATGCCAGCGCAATCCGTCAAAGCGCAGGCTCCAGGCCAGGGCGGCACCGCCACCGGCGCCGTGTTGCAGCAGGCAGAGAACGGCCACCGTGGCAACAAGCCCAACGGACTGGGGCAGGGCTTGGGCATGGGGCTGCCACTGCCAGGCCCAGGGCACCAGTGCCAGGAGCACCGCAAGCTGCAACATGTGCAGAGCCACAGCCCAAACACGCTGCGGCGGCAACTCCAGCTCCAGGGGAGGCGGCATTCGCATGGGACAGACCTCACGCCTTGTGGGAGGGGCAAAGGCCGGCCGGCTTCGCCGGGTCAGACTCTCCGAAACACCAGAGTGCCGTTGGTTCCGCCAAAACCGAAATTGTTCTTGACTGCCACATCAATCCTCATCTCTCGGGCACCGCCGGCGCAGTAATCCAGGTCGCACTCGGGGTCCTGGTGGAAGATGTTGATTGTCGGAGGCGATGTCTGGTGGTGCAGCGCCAACACGGTGAACACCGATTCCACGCCACCAGCGCCGCCGAGCAAATGGCCGGTCATCGACTTGGAGGAGTAGACCACGACCTTGTGGGCGTGATCACGCAGGGCCAGCTTGATCGCGTTGGATTCGTTGACATCTCCCAATGGAGTGGAAGTGCCATGCGCATTGATGTAATTCACCTGGTCGGGATTGATCCCTGCGTCTCGCAAGGAGGCCTTCATCGCACGCTTGGGACCGTCCACATTGGGTGCGGTCATGTGGAAGGCATCGGCGCCCATGCCAAAGCCGGCCAACTCGGCGTAGATCCGGGCCCCGCGCGCCTTGGCGCGCTCGAATTCCTCAAGCACCAACACGCCAGCGCCTTCGCCAAGCACGAAGCCGTCCCGATCCCGGTCCCAGGGGCGCGACGCCGTGGCGGGATCGTCATTTCTGGTGGACAGGGCCCTGGCCGCCGCAAACCCACCGATGCCCAGGGGCGAGACGGTGCTCTCGGCGCCACCGGCGACCATCACATCCGCATCGCCATGGGCAATCATTCGGGCCGCCTGCCCGATGCAGTGAAGGCCGGTGGTGCACGCCGTGACCACGGCCAGATTCGGCCCAGTGAACCCGAAGTGGATCGACACATGGCCGGAGATCATGTTGATGATCGAAGCGGGAACGAAGAAGGGCGAAATGCGACGCGGGCCGCGCTCGAGATATTCCTTTTCGGTGTCCTCGATCATCGGCAGGCCGCCGATCCCGGAGCCCACCATCACGCCGATGCGCTCGGCCTGTTCCTCCGAGAGTTGCTCCCCATGGGCGATCCCGGAATCAGCCACCGCCTGAATTGACGCCGCAAGCCCGTAGTGGATGAAGGTGTCCATGTGCCGCGCTTCCTTGGCAGGGATGTACTGGGCGATGTCAAAGCCCTTGAC
The DNA here is from genome assembly GCA_964475695.1 of uncultured Rubrivivax sp. Taxonomy (GTDB): domain Bacteria; phylum Pseudomonadota; class Gammaproteobacteria; order Burkholderiales; family Burkholderiaceae_C; genus RFTU01. Next base: position 12,821 of record CAYYYC010000015.1, on the reverse strand, counting down.
CTCGCCGGCAAAGCGGCAGGACAGCGCCGAGGCATCAAAGCGCGTGATGGGTGCGATGCCGGAGCGGCCGGCCACCAGGTTGGACCAACCTTCAGACACCGAGTTGCCGACAGGGCTGATGTGGCCCAGCCCGGTGACAACGACTCTGCGGCGACTCATTCGTGAATCAGGACTTCTGGTGCTTTACGGCGTAGTCAATGGCCAATTGCACGGTGGTGATCTTCTCGGCCTCTTCGTCCGGAATCTCGATGCCGAACTCGTCCTCCAGCGCCATCACGAGCTCCACCGTGTCCAGAGAGTCGGCACCCAAATCGGCCACGAAGGCCTTTTCGTTGGTGACGTCCTGCTCGGGCACGCCCAGTTGTTCGGCGATGATTTTCTTGACTCGTGCTTCGATGTCGCTCATGTGTCCCCCACTTGGGATGGTAAAAAAACGCCCCCGGATTCTACGCCGCGCCGTTGCGGGGCGCCGGCCGGGACCGCGCGGAAGTTCAGGCCATGTGCATACCGCCGTTGACATGCAACTCGACCCCGGTGATGTAGCCGGCCTGGGGTGAAGCCAGGAATGCCACCGCATCGGCGACATCCCGGGGCTCTCCCAACCGGCCCAACGGCACACCGGCCAAAAGCGCCGCCCTTTGCTGGTCGGTCAGCGAATCCGTCATGTCGGTGGCAATGAAGCCCGGGGCCACGCAGTTGACAGTGATGCCGCGACTGCCCAGCTCGCGCGCGAGAGACCGCGTCATTCCGGCCACGCCGGCCTTGGCTGCGGCGTAGTTGGCCTGGCCCGGGTTGCCGGCCGCGCCAACAACCGATGTGATGCTGATGATGCGCCCGTAGCGTTGCTTCATCATGGTCCGCATCACGGCACGACTGGCACGAAACACCGCCTTGAGGTTGGTGTCGATCACCGCATCCCAGTCGTCATCCTTGAGCCGCATGGCCAACATGTCGCGGGTCATGCCGGCATTGTTGACCAGAATGTGCAGGCCACCCTGCGATGTGGTGACACTCTCGATGGCTGCGTCCAACGCAGCGCCATCCGTCACATCGAGACAGATCCCCCGCCCGCCCTGTGCCTGCAGGGCCTGAGTGATGGCCAGAGCGCCGGCATCGGTGGTGGCAGTGCCGACAACCACGGCACCACGGCGTGCGAGCTCCTGCGCGATGGCGCGGCCAATGCCTCGGCTGGCGCCGGTGACCAACGCGACCTGGCCCTCGATGGTTGCGGGGGCATCGCTCATGTCAGCAGATCCTTGGTTTGGGCCAGAGTGGCCGGATCGAACAGGTTGCCCGCCTGGAGCTGCGGGTCGATGCGCTTGACCATGCCGGACAACACCCGACCAGGCCCGCATTCAATGATGTGCAGAAGGCCCCGGGCCTTGAGAGCCAGGATGACTTCAGTCCAGCGCACCGGACCGAATGCCTGACGGTAGAGGGCGTCCCTGATTTCATCCACATCCCGAGGAGCGCCCACGTCGATGTTGTTGACCACATCCAAGGAGGGGCGGCTCAGCGGGACGGATGCCAGCGCAGCCCGCAGACGCTCAGCCGCAGGCTTCATGAGGCTGGAGTGAAAGGGCGCTGAAACCGCCAGAGGCAGAGCCCGCTTGGCGCCCTTGCCCTTGAGGACCGCACAGGCGGCGTCGACACCGGCCTTGGTTCCGGCAATGACCACCTGGCCTGGGTCGTTGAAGTTGGCCGCTTCGACAACCTCGCCCGTGGCTGCACAGGCCTCGCGGCAACCCTCGATCACCGTCTGCGCGGGCAGGCCAAGAATGGCAGCCATGGCCCCTGCCCCCACCGGGACGGCTTCCTGCATGGCCAGAGCCCGCAACCGCACCAGAGTCACGGCCTGCGCCAGACTCAGCACATCGGCAGCCACCAACGCGGAGTATTCGCCCAGGGAGTGTCCGGCCACGGCCGCCGGGGCCGGCCCGCCCTCGGCACGCCAGGCGCGATAACAGGCCACTGCGGCGACGAGCATCACCGGCTGGGTGTTGGCGGTCAGGTCGAGCGTGTCCTTGGGACCGTGCGCAATGAGCTCGGCAATGTCTTCCCCGAGCGCCTCGGAGGCCTCACGCAAAGTGGAAGACACGGCGGGATGCCCATTCCAGGCATCCAGCATCCCCACCGACTGCGAACCCTGGCCGGGAAAGACGAAGGCAAATGGTTTCATGGCTTCAGTAGACAAGGTAGACGGCGCCCCAGGTGAAACCGCCACCCACCCCTTCGAGCATCAAACGGTGGCCGCGGCGGATCCGACCATCACGCACGGCGGCATCCAAGGCCAGGGGAATCGACGCCGCGCTGGTGTTGCCGTGCTGGTCCACGGTGACGATGACGCGGTCCGGCGCCAGCCCAAGCCTGCGCGCAGTGCTTTGCATGATGCGGATGTTGGCCTGGTGTGGAATGAGATAGTCGATGTCGGCTGCACTGGCCTGGGCCTTGGCCAGTGCCGCATGGGCCGCCTGCTCAAGCACCCCCACCGCCAGCTTGAACACGGCCTGCCCGTCCATCTTGAGGGTTGGGTCGCCCAAAACGCGGCCTCCACCGACAGTGCCCGGCGTGCAAAGAATGCCCACGTGGCGTCCATCGGCGTGAAGGTCGCTGGACAAGATGCCCGGCTGGTCCGACGCCTCGAGCACCACTGCCCCGGCCCCGTCACCAAAAAGCACGCAGGTGGTGCGATCCTCGAAGTCGAGAATGCGGGAGAACACTTCAGCGCCCACGACCAACGCACGCCGCGCGGTGCCGGTGCGGATCAGCGAATCGGCCACGGTGAGCGCGTAGACAAAGCCTGAGCACACGGCCTGCACATCAAAGGCCGGCGCGCCGCTCGTGATGCCCAGCTTGCCCTGGAGAATGGCTGCCGTGGAGGGAAAGACCATGTCCGGGGGCGACGTGGCCACGATCAGCAGGTCGATATCCCCCGGCTCCATGGCCGCGGCCTGCAGGGCTTGGCGCGCGGCACGCTCGGCCAGGTCGCTGCAGTTGACGCCGTCTTCGACGAAGTGGCGCGCCCGAATCCCTGTTCGCTCGACAATCCACTCGTCGGAAGTCTCGATGCCCCGACGCCCGAGTTCGGCTGCCAGATCGGCATTGGTCAGTCTGCGCGGGGGAAGAAAGCTGCCCGTTGCGACAATGCGGCTGGTGCGGGAGCCGAGGGCTGCGTGGCTCATGTCGTAGCCGCCTCGGGGACCTGGGCAGCAGCCAAGGCCTGGCCGACAATGCCGTGGCGCACCCGCTCCAGCAATCGGTTGGCTGCGGCATCGTGTGCCCGCTTGAGCGCGTGCTCGAAGGCGTAGGCGTCGGCAGACCCGTGGCTCTTGAAGACCAGGCCGCGAAGGCCCAGCAAGGCAGCGCCGTTGTAGCGTCGATGATCCACGCGCTGCTTGAAGTGCCGCAGCACCGGGAGCGCCACCAACGCCGCCAGGCGACTGTAGGGGCCGCGCGTGAATTCCTGTTTGATGAAGTGGGTGAGCATGGCGGCAAGGCCCTCTGATGTCTTGAGCAGCACGTTGCCGACGAAGCCGTCGCAGACCACAACATCGGTGGTGCCCCGGAAGATGTCATCGCCCTCGACATTGCCGTGGAAGTTGAGTTGCCCGGCCGCATGGGCGGCCCGCAGCCTGTCGCCCGCCTCCTTGATCACCTCGCTGCCCTTGATGGCCTCCTGGCCGATGTTGAGCAGGCCCACGGTCGGCTCAGGCTTGCCCTGAGTGGCGGTGACCAGCGCGCTGCCCATGAGGGCAAACTGCAGCAGGTGCTCGGCCGAACAGTCGACATTGGCCCCGAG
>CAYYYC010000015.1:0-9012 GCA_964475695.1 uncultured Rubrivivax sp. | reverse complement strand
CGGTGGCGATGGCCGGGCGGTCTATGCCGTCGAGCGTCTTGAGAAGATATCGCGCCAGGGCCATCAAGGCTCCAGTGTTCCCGGCCGAGACGCAAGCGTGGGCGGCAGCGGGGAGCAAGGCCCCCTCCTGGAGACCCTCAGGCCGGACCTGCAGGAGCGCCACTCGCATGGAGGAGTCGCGCTTCTTGCGCAAGGCCACCTCGATGGGATCGTCCATGGCCACAACCTCGGTGGCCACCACGCATTGGGTCCGCGGCCAAGGCCTCGCCTCAGCCAACGCGGCTTCGGTCCCCACCAGAATGAGTTCAGCCTGGGGATGCCGTTCGAGAAAGGCCCGGCAGGCCGGCAAGGTGACCGGGGGACCGTGGTCTCCCCCCATCACGTCCACCGCCAATCGGACGGAGCCCGCCGGTTGCTCGTTGGACACGGGCCAGTTCACCCTTTCGAGTCGAACCCGAAAGACCTCAGGCTTCGGCCTTGGCTTTCAGCACACGGCGGCCACGGTAGAACCCCGTGGGGCTGATGTGGTGGCGCAGGTGCACCTCGCCCGTGGTCGGCTCGATTGCTGTGCCCGGAGCGCCCAGGGCGTTGTGCGAGCGGTGCATGCCCCGCTTGCTCGGGGACTTCTTGTTCTGCTGAACGGCCATGATTTCTCCTCTTTGTGCCGGCGCTGTCGGCAGCGTCGATGCCGGCGCAGCGCGCGCAAGCCGTTTCCGGGAAGCGGCGAAAAACCGAGAATTGTATCGCAGCGCCAAATCTCGGTCTTGTGTCGTCCACCCCGAGGGGTGAAGCCCGGCCGCGGGGATCGCGGCCGCCTCAACCACCCGAGGACTTCAGACGCGCGAGGACTGCAAATGGGTGGCTGCTCCCAGGGGCGTCCCCGGCAAGCTGTCCGGCCCGATCTGCAGGGGCAGCTTCAAGCCCCGGCAGCGGTTGCGGGCAATTTTCGTGCCTGGGTACCAGCGGGACGGAAAGCAGCAGTTCATCCTCCACCAGGTCAATCAGATCGAAGCTGCTGCCGAGCGTCAGGACATCGGCATCGTCTCGATCCGCATCCCAGGCCTGGGCCTGATCTTCGCTGGGCGCAAAAAGAAAAGAGCGCTCGGCACGCAACGCCAGGGCCACCGGGCCCAGGCAGCGCTGGCAGATGCGAGTCACCGAGGTGCTGGCCTGGAGATGAAGCCAGACCTCGGGAGCCCCACCGCGGACCGGTCTGCACTCTGCCCTGGCTTGCCACCGAACCGGGCCGCCGGGCTCGGCTGCGTCGGCCTGCGGGACTGCGCCCGGCAATTTCAACGCCTCGTCGGCGGCAAGGCGAGGCCACTCGCTCAGAGAAGATTGCCCGCCGAGCGTGCCGCCCTGCTCTGCCAGACGCTGCACATCCAGCCGTCTGGGATTCGATGCCGCCGGCTTTTTCATCGCAGGCCAGTTTAGCCCTGCGTCACAATCCTCGGCATGTCTGCGCAGCATTGCCTCAAAGCCGGCGCCAAGGCAAGCGCTGCCACCCCGCCCGTTGCCTTGGAAACCGAGGCAGCCGATGGCGGCGCGGGTGGCGGCAGGCCCGCCCTGATCCTGGCATCCACGTCGCGCTACCGGCGCGAGCTGTTGCAGCGCCTGCAGTTGCCCTTCGAGGCTGTGGCTCCGGGAGTCGATGAAACGCCCCTGGTGGGCGAGACTCCGGCTGCCACGGCATTGCGCCTGGCGATGGCCAAGGCCCAAGCCGTGGCTGAGCGCTGGCCTGACGCCGTGGTGATCGGGTCTGACCAGGTGGCCGACCTGCATGGCCAGGCCATCGGCAAGCCGCTGAGTCATGAGGCTGCGCGACTGCAGCTGCGCCGCATGAGCGGGCAGCAGGTGGTCTTCCAGACGGCCGTGGCGGTGGTTCGTCGCTCCCAGGCGGTGGCCGAAGTTCGCCTCAGCCCAGTCGTTGTCGAGTTTCGAGAGCTTCGGGAGGCTGAAATCGAGGCCTACCTGCGGCGAGAGCAGCCCTACGACTGCGCGGGCAGCGCCAAGAGCGAGGGCTTGGGCATCGCCCTGTTGGCACGGGTGAACTCCACCGACCCGACATCGCTCATCGGCCTGCCCCTGACGACGGTTTGCGAGCTCATGGGCTTGGCGGGCCTGAACCCCCTGGTGCCCTAGGCGGCAGATTGAGTCGTCCCCATGGCCCGCCTCTTTCTCATCCCCAATGCGCTGGACCTGGGCTGTGAACCGGTGGCGTTGGATGCGGTGCTGCCTCGCGGCGCAATCGTGCAGGCGGCGGCTCTGTCGCACTGGATTGTGGAGGACGCCAAGTCGGCGCGGGCCTTCATCAAGCGGGTGGGTGTCTTTGAGCCCCTGAGCCGGCCGCTGCAGTCCATGGACATCCGTGTCCTCCCCCGGCCGGTCAAGGGCGGCCAATCCGCGGACTTGACTTTTGGACGCAGGGGGTTGATCGAGTCTCTGATCGAGCCGTTGACCGCGGGGGCGGACATGGGGCTGCTGTCGGACGCGGGGCTGCCTGCGGTGGCGGATCCAGGCAGCGAGGTTGTGGCCCTGGCCCATCGGGTCGGGGCCACCGTGGTTCCCCTGAGCGGCCCCAGCTCACTGATGCTGGCCCTGGCAGCGAGCGGGCTGCAGGGCCAAAGCTTCGCGTTTGTGGGCTACCTTCCCCAGGACGCCGCTGCGCGGGCGCTCCGCCTGAGGGAACTGCAGGCTCGTTCCGAGCGCGAAGGCCAGACTCAATTGCTGATCGAGACCCCCTATCGGAACGCTGTCGTGATGGCGGCCCTGTTGGAACACCTGAGCCCGCCCACGCGATTGGGCGTGGCGTGCGGGCTGACTCTGCCCGGGGGTTGGTGCCGCACAGCCACCGTGGCGGATTGGCGGCAGGCGCGGCCGTCATTCGACGGGTCCCTGCCCGCGGTCTTCTCGTTTCTGGCCTGAGGACAGCCCGCCGGAGCGGAAGGCCCTAGGACTTGGCCGGATCGGCAGGGCGGCCCAGCAGTGCGGCGACCTTCCGGCGGGGCTTGATGTTGCGCGAAGCGGCACCGGCCGCGCGCTGGGCTGGCGCCTGAGGCTCCCAGGCCGGCGTGAGTTGCCCGTCCGCAGGCTCATAGGGCTGATCGAACAAGGGGTCGGCCGGCCGTGACGCTGCCCGGGAAGGCGCCCGCCCGGGCTTTTCCGCCCCCGGCCAGGCGCTGGGGCCGGTCTCGCGATTGCCATCGGCGCGCAGGGGCTCGGACGGTCGGGCGCTGGGCCCCGGGCGCTCATCGTCGTCGCGGTGGCGGCGGCGCGAACGGTCGTCAAGCAACTCGAAAGGCTCGAGTTCGATGCGCCGCTTGATGAGCTTTTCAATCTCTGCGGTGAGGCGGGCATCGTCGCGGGTGACCAGCGTGATCGCCACGCCGGAAGCCCCCGCGCGACCCGTGCGCCCGATGCGGTGCACATAGTCCTCGGCATTGAAGGGCACGTCGAAATTGAAGACCGCCGGCAAATCAGCGATGTCCAAGCCACGCGCAGCCACATCGGTGGCCACCAGGAGATCGACTTCCCCGGCCTTGAAAGCCGCCAGGGACTTCAGCCGCTCGTCCTGACTCTTGTCGCCGTGCAAGGCTGCCGTCTTGAGGCCATCGCGCTCGAAAGAGCGGGCCAGGCGCGCCACGCCAAGCTTGCTGTTGCCGAAGACGATCGCCTGACCGATCGCGCGGTCGCGCAGGATCTGACGCACCACGCGTCTCTTGTCATCCTCGGCGACGCTGTAGAAATGCTGTTCGACATTGGTCGCCGTGGCATTGGGACGAGCCACCTCCACGAGGACAGGATCCTGCAGGTAACTGGAGGCGAGCCGCTTGATCTCCGGACTGAAGGTGGCCGAGAACAGCAGCGTCTGGCGCTGGCGAGGCAAGTGGCTCAGGATGCGCTGCAGGTCGGGCAGAAAACCGATGTCCAACATTCGATCCGCCTCATCCAGGACCACATACTCCACCTGGTTGAGGACACAGTTGCGCGCCTCGATGTGGTCCAGCAGTCGGCCTGGCGTGGCAATCAGCACCTCGACGCCGGCCTTGAGCCCGGCCGTCTGAGGCTTCATGTCCACCCCGCCGAAAACCACCGCACTGCGCAATTGGGTGTGCCGCGCGTACGCCTTGACATTGGCGGCCACCTGATCGGCCAGCTCGCGCGTGGGCGCCAGGACCAGAGCCCGCACCGGGTGCCGCGCCGGGGACATGCTGGCATTTTCATGGCGCAACATCCGCTGGAGCAGCGGGATCGAAAAAGCCGCCGTCTTTCCGGTGCCGGTTTGCGCGGCGCCCATCACATCGCGGCCGGCCAGCACGATCGGGATCGCCTTGGCCTGAATGGGCGTCATGGTGGCGTAGCCCTGATCCGACACCGCGCGCAGCAGTTTGGAGTCCAGCGGCAAAGTGTCGAAGCGGGGGGCGGGGGCAGGCTGCGAGCCCATCGGATCCGTCGGATCCGATGAACCTGGCGCGGAGGGCGCCGGGGCGGTTTGATCTGTCATGCAACGTGGATTATCTCCGGAACCGGTGTCGGCCGGTCGGCTTGGCTGCGGGGTGGTTGTTCAGGCGACAATCGCTCTGGATGGCAGCCGCTGAGCTTGCCGACTGAAAACGGTGACTGACCCCATTTCCAAATGATTCTGGTGACAGGCGGAGCCGGCTTTATCGGCAGCAACTTCGTGCTCGACTGGCGCGCAGCCCAACCGGCTGAGGGGGTCATCAACCTCGATGCCCTGACCTACGCCGGGAACATGGAGAACCTTGACAGCCTGCGCGGCGATCCAGGGCATGTCTTCGTCCAGGGGGACATTGCCGACCGCGATCTGTTGGACCGGTTGCTGGCGGAGCACAAGCCCAGGGCCATCGTGCACTTCGCTGCGGAAAGCCATGTGGACCGATCGATCCACGGCCCCGGAGCCTTCATCAGAACCAACATCGAAGGCACCTACTGCCTGCTCGAAGCTGCGCGCGCATTCTGGGGGTCTTTGCAGGAGCCTGAAAAATCCGGATTCAGGTTCCTGCATGTCAGCACGGACGAGGTCTATGGGTCCCTGGCGTCTGAGGATCCGCCATTTACCGAGAGCCACCCCTACGAGCCCAACAGCCCCTACTCGGCCAGCAAGGCCGCCAGTGATCACCTGGTGCGCGCGTGGCATCACACCTATGGGTTGCCGGTGCTCACGACCAATTGCAGCAACAACTACGGGCCCTACCACTTCCCGGAAAAGCTCATCCCGCTGATGATCGTCAACGCCCTGGCCAGCAAGCCGCTGCCCGTGTATGGGGATGGGATGCAGGTGCGAGACTGGCTCTACGTCAAGGATCACTGCAGCGCGATCCGCCGGGTGCTGGAAGCCGGCCAAGTGGGTCAGACCTACAACGTGGGCGGATTCAACGAAAAGCCCAACATCGAGATCGTGCGCCGGATATGCGCCCTGCTCAATGAGCTGCGCCCGAGCGAACAAGGCCCCTATGAGCGGCTGATCACTCACGTCAAGGACCGCCCCGGCCATGACCGCCGCTACGCAATCGATGCGCGCAAGATCGAGCGTGAACTCGGGTGGCGCCCTGTCGAGACCTTCGAAAGCGGCATCCGAAAGACGGTCCAGTGGGTGTTGGACAACCCCGGCTGGATGGAGCGGGTTCAAAGCGGCGCCTACCGCGAATGGCTGGACAGGCAGTATTCGAAATGAAGATCCTGCTGTTGGGCAAGACCGGGCAAGTGGGCTGGGAGCTGCAGCGCTCGCTCGCCCCGCTCGGAGAGCTTGTCGCCCCCAGGCGCGACGAAGGCGGCGACCTTTCGAAGGTTGACGACCTGGTGGAGATGGCCATGGCCAGCGGCGCCCAGGTCATCGTCAACGCTGCCGCGTACACGGCCGTGGACAAGGCCGAGGCGGCCCAGGAGCAGGACCGGTGCATGGACATCAACGCGGGAGCCCCTGCGGCCCTGGCGATGGTGTCCAAGGAAACGGGAGCCCTGCTGGTGCACTACAGCAGCGACTATGTCTTTGACGGCAGCGGCCAGGAGGCCCGCGACGAGCTGGCCCAGCCCGGCACCGAGGGCATCTACGGCTCGAGCAAGGCCGCCGCCGACTTCAGCATCGAGCACAGCGGCTGCGCCCACCTGATCCTGCGCACGAGTTGGGTGTACGGAGCCCGAGGGGCGAACTTTGCCAAGACCATGCTCAAGCTGGCCCAGGAGCGTGATGAGATCCGCGTGGTGGCCGACCAGATTGGCGCGCCCACGGGGGCGGAGCTTCTGGCCGATGTGACGGCCCACATGATCCGGCACACGCTGGTCAACCCCGCGCTGTGCGGCCTGTACAACGTGGTGGCCCGCGGGCACACCAGCTGGCACGGTTATGCCCAGCATGTCATCGAATCGGCCCGAGCCCGAGGCCTGCCGGTGCGCGTGGCCCCGGAGGCCGTGCTTGCGATCACCACAGCCGAGTACCCGACGGCAGCCCCGCGCCCCCTGAATTCAAGGCTTTCGACCGAGAAGGCCCAGCGGCACTTCGGGCTGACCTTTCCTCACTGGACCCAAGGCGTCGATCGGATGCTCAGCGAGGTCTTGCCCGGCTGACACAGTCCCTGCCCGAACCATGATCATTCCCCACGCACCTTCCAATCGCAGAGGCATCATCCTGGCGGGCGGATCCGGCACCCGGCTGCACCCGGCCACGCTGGCGCTGAGTAAGCAACTCTACGACAAGCCGATGGTCTACTACCCGCTGCGCACCCTGATGCTGGCGGGCATCAGGGACATCCTGGTGATCAGCACACCCCAGGACACCCCGCGCTTCCAGCACCTGCTGGGCGATGGCTCGAATTGGGGCCTGAACCTGAGCTACTGTGTGCAGCCCAGCCCCGATGGGCTGGCCCAGGCCTTCATCCTGGGTCGCGAATTTGTCCGGGGAATGCCCAGTGCGCTGGTTCTGGGAGACAACATCTTCTACGGGCACGACTTTGCCCATCTGCTGCAGGCGGCGAGCCAGCGCAGCCGAGGGGCCACGGTCTTCGCCTACCACGTGCACGACCCCGAGCGCTACGGGGTGGTGAGCTTCGATGCGAGCAAGCGCGCGGTTTCGATTGAGGAAAAGCCCAGCCAGCCCAGAAGCAACTACGCGGTCACGGGCCTGTACTTCTACGACGAGCAGGTGTGCGACATCGCAAGCGCGATCAAGCCCAGCGCTCGCGGCGAGCTTGAGATCACGGAGGTCAACGCCCAGTACCTGCGCCAGCAACAGCTCAATGTGGAGATCATGGGGCGGGGCTACGCCTGGCTGGACACGGGCACCCACGACAGCCTGATGGAGGCGGGCCAGTTCATCGCCACCCTGGAGAAGCGGCAGGGCCTCAAGGTGGCCTGCATCGAGGAAATTGCCTTTCGTCAGGGATGGATCACCGCCGAGCAGATGGAGGCACAGGCGCAGCCCATGCTCAAGAACAGCTACGGCCAGTACCTCATGAAGGTGCTGCGCGAGACGGTCTATTGAGGGATGGCATGAAGGCCACCACAACCGCTCTGCCGGGCGTCCTCATCCTCGAGCCCGCCGTCTTCGGCGATGACCGTGGCTGGTTCTATGAGAGCTACAGCGAGCCCAGGTTCCACGCGGCGCTGCGGGAACTGGGCGAGCCGATCCCTGCCCCGTTCGTTCAGGACAACCATTCGATGTCGGCCGCCGGTGTGCTGCGCGGCCTCCATTACCAGTTGCCACCCCACGCACAGGGCAAGCTGGTGCGGGTGATTCGAGGCCGTGTCTGGGATGTGGCCGTCGACATCCGTCGCAGCAGTCCCCATTTCGGCCAGTGGGTCGGCGTTGAGCTCAGCGAGAAGAACCGGCGCCAGCTCTGGATCCCCGCAGGCCTTGCCCACGGATTTCTGAGCCTTGAAGACGGCAGCGAGTTTCTCTACAAGACCACCGACATCTATGCCAAGGATTGCGAACGCTCGATCCGGTGGAACGATGCGCAGCTGGCCATCGACTGGCCGCTGCACGGCCGCATCCCTTCGCTGGCGCCCAAGGATCAGGCGGCGCCCGACCTTGCTTCGGCGCAACATCCGGCCTGAAGGCGGACAGGCAGACGGCTCAAATTGCCTAGAATTCGACCATGCCTCACCAGCTTCCGCCAGCCAAGCGCCGGGACCACAATGTCTGGAGCCTGCCGCAACGCAAGGGCTCGCGCAGGTTGCTGCGCCAGGACCACAGCTGGGACGAATTCCGCAAGGTCATCCCATTGGTGCCCCTGCATCCGCGGCTGCAATCCGAAGCCGGACCACCCAAGGTGGCTGTGCTCCTGTGCACCATGCAGGGCCAGCGCTTCCTGGCCGAGCAGCTCAATTCGATCGCCACGCAGACCCACCCGAACTGGGAGATCTGGGCCAGCGACGATGGGTCTGACGACCACACCCACTCCATCCTGGAACACTACCGCGACCATTGGGGCGAGGCGCGCTTGTCGATCCATGCGGGGCCGGCGGAAGGATCAACCGCCAATTTCCTGTCCCTGACCTGCCGCGCCGACATCGACACCGAGTTCTTTGCCTACGCGGACCAAGACGACATCTGGGAATCCGACAAGCTCGAGCGGGCGGTCAAGTGGCTGCAGACGGTTCCCCGGCATGTTCCTGCGCTGTACGGTTCGCGCACGCAGTTGGTGGACGAGCGCAACCAGTACCTCGGCTACTCGCCGCTGTTCACCCGCAGCCCGAGCTTCGAGAACGCCCTGGTGCAGAACGTGGCGGGCGGCAACACCATGGTCTTCAACCGGGCTGCCCGGGACCTGTTGCGCCGCGCCGGCGATCAGGTTCAGGTGGTGGCCCACGACTGGTGGGCTTACATGGCTGTCACCGGGTGCGGGGGTCGGGTGCACTACGACCCCTACCCCACGGTGCGCTACCGCCAGCACGACGACAACCAGGTGGGCGCCAACACGAGCTTTGGCGCGAGGATGGTGCGACTGCGCCTGCTGCTCAAGGGGCGCTTCCGCAAGTGGACGGATGGCAACC
>CAYYYC010000014.1:11620-18720 GCA_964475695.1 uncultured Rubrivivax sp. | reverse complement strand
GGCCACGGCATGCCGCTTGATCAGCGTCCAGAACATCTGGCGCGTCATCGGGGCCCCGCGCGATGTGACGAACAGGGCATCGCTGGCGCGCCCCTTGAGGATCTTGCCGCGGGCCTCCTGAAGGTAGAGCTCAATGCTGCGCCTGGCCTCATCGCCGAAGGGCACCAGCCGCTCCCGCGAACCCTTGCCCGTCACCCTGAGCACGCCCTCGCCCATGCCCAGCTGCACGGTCTTGAGCCCCACAAGCTCGCTGACCCGCAGGCCGCTGGCGTACATCAGCTCCAGCATCGCGCGATCACGCATGCCCAGGGCGTTGCTCCCATCGGGGGCGGCCAACAGGGCCTCAACCTGAGACTCGCTCAGAACCTTGGGCACCCGCAGGGGTTGCCTGCCGCCGGCCAGCTTGAGTGTCGGATCCTCGTTGACCAGCCGTTGGCGCAGGGCCCAACGGAAGAAGCGGCGAAACACCGCGATGCGCCGATTGGCGGTGCTGGCCTTGGTCTGTCCATGCCGAAAGGCCATGTAGGCCAGGAGGTCCGACTCACGGGTGGCAATCAAAGCCCCGGGAGCCTCTGCCGGTTGAGACCCATGCCACCAACGCGCATAAAGCGCCAAGTCCCTCCGGTAGGCCGCCAAGGTCAGCCGACTGAGCCCTTCCTCCAGCCACAGCGCGTCGACAAAACTGTCCAGGAGGGCCGATGTCCCCGGGGGCAAGCCAGACTCTGGCGCCGGGGTCGGGCGCGGGTCAGTCGAGCTTGAGCTTCTGTTCGTTGACGACCTTCTTGTAGACATCGAACTCAGCCCTGATCTGGTCGGCAAACTGCGCCGGCGTGTTGCCGATCACCAAGGAGCCCGTATCCTCAATGCGTTTGCGCACCGAGGGATCTTCGAGCACCTTGCGGACAGCCGCATTGATGCGGTCGACCACGTCCCGAGGCATGCCCTTGGGCCCCAGGATGCCGTAGTAGGCCATGCGGTTGACGGGCTCAAGTCCCACCTCCTTGAATGTGGGCACATTGGGCAACTGGCTCAGGCGCTGAGGCGCCGCCACCACGATGGGGAACAGACGGCCATCGCGGATGAAAGGCAAGGCTGAGGGCATGTTGTCGAAGATCATCGGCACCTGCCCGGCGACGGTGTCGTTGAGGGCGGGGCCTGCCCCACGATACGGAATATGGAGCACGAAGGTCTGGGAAAGGCTCTTGAACAGCTCCATCTGAAGGTGGCCGATTCCGCCGGTGCCCGAGCTGGCGTAACTGTGCTTGCCGGGCGACTTCTTGAGCTCGGCGATGAAGGCCTTGTAGTCGCGCGCCGGAAAGCTCGGGTGGACTGCAATCACATTGGGCGTGGCTGCGATGTTGATCACAGGGGTGAAATCCAACGTGGGGTCATAGCCGATGCGGGTGTTGATTGCCGGGTTGGCCGCCGTGGTGGAGACGGTGGCCATGCCAAGCACATGCCCATCGGCCGCAGCCTTGACGACTTCCAGCGCGCCAACGGAACCGCCGCCGCCGGCCCTGTTCTCCACCACCACCGTACCGCCCAGCGCCGCCCCGAGCTTCTCGGCCACGATGCGGGCCACGATGTCGGTGGTGCCTCCGGGAGCAAAGGGCACCACCAGACGCACCGGCTTGCTCGGGTAGGCCGACTGCGCCAGGCCAGCCAGAGGCACGGCTGCGAACGCCGACGCGGCGGCAAGGGTCAACATCTTCAAGGTCTGACGCTTCATGCAGGAGACTCCCGGGTTGGAAACTGACCTCATTATGGTGGTCGATGGCAGGCCATTCAGCCCATGCCCCCGGAGGGTTGCGGGGATTCGCCTGAAGGGGCCGCCGATCGCAAGGGCGGCGGGGGCTCCCCCAGAGCCCAATCGATGTGCTCTCGCACCAGGGGCGTGGACTGCGCCCAGGCGGCCTGCAAGGCCATGCGGGCATCGGCAGCCCAGAGGCTGGCCACAGCGGCCTGGTCGGATGACCCGGTGTGTGGCCGGGCATGCAATCCGTTCCCGATGGCCACCGCCAGGTTGCGCCGCCAGCGCTCATAGCCGATGCGACGGATGGCGCTTCCCTGCGTGTGGGTCAGAAAGTCCGCCTCGGTCCAGGACCACAGCACCAGAAGCTCGGGATCGCGGGCCCAGGGGCGGGGGCGAAAGTCCGGCAAGGGCGACAAGCGCGCGTACTTGTTCCAGGGGCAAGCCAGCTGGCAATCATCGCAGCCGTAAATTCGGTTGCCCATCAGGCCGCGCAGCCGCTCATCGATCGGTCCCGGGTGCTCGATGGTGAGGTAGCTGATGCAGCGCCGCGCGTCCAGCCGGTATGGTGCGACGATCGCCTGGGTGGGGCAGGCTTGGAGACAAGCCGTGCACTGGCCGCAATGCTCCTGCGGCTGCGGGGTCAGAGGCAGAGGCAGGTCGATGAAGACCTCGCCCAGAAAGAACATCGAGCCGGCGTCTCGGTGCAGCAGCAGCGTGTGCTTGCCACGCCACCCCAGTCCGCTGCGCTGGGCCAATTCGACTTCGGCCACCGGGGCCGAATCGGTGAAGGCACGGTGCCCGAGCGGCCCCACCATCTTCTGCAGGCGGCGCGCCAACTCGGCCAGACGCGGGCGAAGCACTCTGTGGTAGTCACGGCCACGGGCATAGAGGGAAACCGCGGCCTGCCCAGGCGTGCCCAGGCCGCGCCACTCCATGGCGCGCCAGTCCGGTGGGGCCAGGTGCGGACCGCGTGCCCCTTCTGTTCCCGACGCGGACGAAGGCTCTGACTGCGGGCCTGTCAGGTAATCCATGCGGGCCGTGACCACGCGAACGGTCCCGGGAAGAAGCTCGGCTGGCCGCAGGCGCTTGAGCCCATGCTCGGCCATGTAGCGCATCTCGCCGGCAAAGCCGGCTTCCAGCCAGGCCAGAAAGCCCGGTTCGGCGCTGGCCAGATCCACGCCGGAAACGCCGATCTGAGAAAATCCGAGCTCAATCGCATCGGCCTGCAGGCGTTGCCAAACCACCCGCAACCGTTCGTCGTCTGCCCGTTGGGGCGGTTCGACTGCGCCAACAGCTCGCTCAGGTCGGCCTGAATCGTGAACCATCAGACCATTCTAGAAACAGCCGTCCTGGCCTGGCCCGACGAGCAGGCCTGCCGCTTGGCGGCCAGCCGCCTGGCCGCCGCGAGGCCGCACAGTGCGATCGTCACCCTGCAGGGCGAGTTGGGAGCGGGCAAGAGCACTTTTGTCCGGCACCTCCTGCAGGCCATGGGCATGGGCGGACGGGTCAAGAGCCCGACCTACGCCATCCTGGAACTCTACGAAGTCGACGGGCCCGTGGCCCACTTCGACTTCTTCCGCTTCACGGATCCCCAGGAGTGGGAAGACGCCGGATTTCGGGATGTGTTCGCCGCCCCGGGCCTCAAGCTGTGCGAATGGCCACAAAAGGCCGGCGCCATGCTGCCCCTGCCGGATCTTGAACTGGATATCGCGATCGCCGCCGACGACTCCCGCCAGGTCCAGGCTCGGGCGCACAGCGCGCTGGGCGTGGCCATGCTTCGGTCCCTGCAGAACAGCCGTGGCCTCTAGGCGCAACCCTGCCCAGGTTCGGCGCCAAGCGCTTCAGGCGCTGGGCGCGGCGCTCATGGTCCTCGGCCTGCCGAGAGCGGCCTGGGCCGGGGTGGTGCGGGCTGTTCGGGTCTGGCCCGCAGCGCAGTACACCCGAGTGACCCTTGAGTCGGAGGCGGCGCTGGCAGCCACCCACCAGCGGCTGTCCAATCCCGAGCGTCTGGTCATCGACATCAGCGGCCTGGAGCTGTCGGCTGAACTGCGCGAACTCGTGGCCAAGGTCCAGCCCGATGACCCCTTCATTGCCGGCGTCCGGGTTGGGCAGCTGCAGCCGCGGGTCGTGCGCCTGGTGCTGGACCTGCGGCAGCCCGTGTCTGCACAGGTCTTCAGCGTGCCGCCGGCGGCCGCGTACCGCCACCGGCTGGTCTTCGACCTGCACCCGGCCGTGGAGCCGGATCCGCTGCTGCAGTTCCTGAAGGAAAAGCTCAAGGAGGAAGGGCTGGGGCAGCGCCAGGTGGATGACACCTTGGGCGCCTTCATCGATCGAATGTCCCGTGCTGCCCCATCCTCAAGCGGCGCCAGCGGGCTGCCGCCTGCGGCAGCGGCCGGGAGTGAGCGCCGCACGCTGCCGCCGGCAAGCCAGGAGCCGGCTCCCCATGCACAGGCGCTGCAGCGGCTCGACAGGCTGATCGTCGTGGCCATCGACCCGGGGCATGGAGGCGAAGACCCTGGAGCGATCGGCCCGAGCGGGCTGAAGGAAAAGGACGTGGTTCTCGCCATCGCGCTGAGGCTGCGCGAGCGCATCAACGCCACGGCGGGGATGCGCGCCTTCCTGACTCGCGACAGCGATTACTTTGTTCCGCTGGCTGAGCGGGTGCGCAAGGCCCGACGGGTGCAGGCGGATCTGTTCGTGTCGATCCATGCCGATGCCTTCTTCACCGCGCGGGCGCGCGGAGCCTCGGTGTATGCGCTGTCCACCCAGGGAGCCACCAGCGTGGCCGCGCGCTGGATGGCCCAACGCGAGAATGCGTCGGACTCCGTGGGCGGCATCAACGCCAAGGTGGCCGATGCACAGGTGCTTCAGGCCATGCTGGACATGAGCACCACGGCGCAGATCAACGACAGCCTGCGACTTGGGTCATCGCTGCTGGGCCAGCTTGATCGAATCGGCCGCCTGCACAAGCCCAAGGTGGAGCAGGCCGGATTTGCCGTGCTCAAGGCGCCCGATGTGCCCAGTGTCCTGGTGGAGACGGCCTTCATCTCCAACCACGAGGAGGAAGCCCGCCTGGCCAGCCCGGACTACCAGGCCCGTCTGGCCGATGCCCTGGCGCGCGGCATCGAGCTCTACTTCGCCAACAACCCAGCCATCGCCCGGCGCCGGACTCTCTGAGTGCCATGACAAGCCCAAAACCATGATCCATCCCCAAGCCCGCTCCCTTCTTGACCTCATGGCCAAACGCGGCGTTCAGCCGATCCATGAGCTCTCGCCCGTCGACGCGCGACGCAGCTATCTCGAGCGCATGGCGCTGACGCAGCCCCCGCCGCCGGCCGTGGGCAGTTCCGTGGACATCGACCCCGGGCATGCGCTGGCTCCGCCCGTGCGAGTGCGCGTGATCCATCCGACCGCGGGCCATGAGGTTGCGCGCCCGGCGTTGGTGTATTTCCACGGCGGGGGCTGGGTCATCGGAGATCTGGACACCCACGACACGCTTTGTCGCGAGCTGGCGCTGGCCGCGGGAATCTGCGTGGTCTCGGTGGACTACCGACTTGCTCCGGAGCATCGCTTCCCGACAGCGGTGCAGGACTGCGTGGCGGCCACCGCCTGGGTGCATGCCAACGCCCAGGCCCTGGGCATCGATCCCGACCGCCTGGCCGTGGGCGGCGACAGCGCCGGCGGCAACCTGGCGGCCGTCGTGGCCCTGGCTCTGCGCGACAGCGGCCAGCACGCGCCGTTTTCGGCCCTCAGGCACCAGTTGCTGATCTATCCGGCCACGGACATGCGGCGCCTGGCCGAATCCCACCAGCGCAATGGCCAGGGCTATCTGCTGACTCGGGACACCTTGGACTACTACCACGGACACTACATGGGGGGGCATGAGTCCGACGCCCACTGGCAGGCTTCGCCGCTTCTGCACCCGAACCTTCAGGGGCTGCCGGCGGCGCTTGTGATCACCGCCGGGCATGACCCTCTGCGGGACGAAGGCCTGCAGTACGCAAAGGCGCTCAGTGAGGCGGGCGTGGCCTGCAGCCATGTCTGCTTCGAGCGCCAGATCCACGGCTTCATCCTGATGGGCAGGGTGCTTGAGGAGGCGCACACCGCGGTGGCGCTGTGTGCCGCGGAGTTGCGTCGGGCGCTCGGCAAGCGCTAGGCGCGCGCGGAGCGACGCGCCTGGATGGCCCCAAAGATGGCGATGAGCCCGGGGATCACGACCAGCGCCCAGATGATCTTGCTGAGGTCCTGCACCCAGGGCAGATTACCGAACCAATATCCCGCCAGGGTAAGGCCCACCACCCACAGCACCGCGCCAAGGACGTTGTAGAGAGTGAACGCCGTGCGGTCCATCGCCGCCACCCCGGCAACGAATGGCGCGAAGGTGCGGACGAAGGGCATGAAACGGGCAATCACGATGGTGATGCCGCCATAGCGCTCGTAGAAGTCATGCGCCTGCTCGAAGGCGCGGCGGTTGAACCAGCGGCTGTGCTTCCAAGTCCAGACCTTCTGGCCCACACGGGATCCGATGGCGTAGTTGAGCTGGTCGCCGGCGATGGCCGCCAGAAGCAGCAGCGCGATGACCCAGTGGATGTCGATCAGCCCGGCGCCGGCCAGGGTTCCGGTGACGAACAGGAGGGAGTCGCCTGGAAGGAAGGGCATGACCACCAGGCCAGTCTCGACGAAGACGATGAGGAACAGCAGGGCGTAGATCCATGGGCCATGGGCGGCCACGAAAGCGGCCAAGTGCCTGTCCACATGCAAGATGAAGTCAATCAGAAGCAGCACCGGTTCCATGGGCCGTGATTCTCCCATCCCTACAATCGCGCGATGACAGGCCCAACGCAGGCGACAACGCAGGCGAATCAGGGCGCCGCCCTGCGGCGACCGATCGCCGAATTGCCCGATGAACTCATCAGCCAGATCGCGGCCGGCGAGGTCGTCGAACGCCCGGCTTCGGTGGTTCGCGAACTGCTGGACAACGCACTGGATGCAGGTGCGAGCGAGGTGGTGCTTCGACTGTCGGCCGGTGGCATCCGCGCCATCAGGGTCGAGGATGACGGACAGGGCATTCCGGCGGCTGAGCTGCCTTTGGCGCTCCGCCGCCACGCCACCAGCAAGATCGCCAGCCTGAACGAGCTTCAGGGCGTCACCACCATGGGTTTTCGAGGGGAGGCTCTGGCCGCCGTGGCTTCTGTGGCCGAGCTCGAACTGGTCAGCCGCACAGCGCAGGCCAGCCAAGCGACGCGCCTGGATGGGCGAAGCGGCGAGGTCAGCCCTGCCGCGCGCGGGGTCGGCACGACGGTGGAGGTGCGCGAGCTGTTCTTCGCCACCCCTGCGCGCCGCAAGT
>CAYYYC010000014.1:0-11610 GCA_964475695.1 uncultured Rubrivivax sp. | reverse complement strand
GCGAGTTTTCCCTGGCCCTGGCGCGACACGCCACCAGCAAGATCCGCTCGCTCGATGATCTCGAGGCTGTGGCCTCGATGGGTTTTCGCGGCGAGGCGCTTGCCTCCATTGCCTCGGTGGCGCGCGTCACCCTGCTCTCGCGCCGGCGTGGGTCGCCTCACGCGTTCGTGCTGCGCTCCGAGGGGGCGCTGGCCGGCGCCGTGGAACCGGCGGCGCGACAGCCCGGCACCACGGTGACGGTGCAAGACCTGTACTTCAACACCCCTGCGCGCCGCAAGTTCCTCAAGAGCCCGGCCACCGAACTGGCGCACTGCGTCGAGGTGCTGCGGCGCCACGCGCTGGCCAGGCCCGACGTGTCCTTTTCCATCTGGCACGACGGTCGACTGCTGCACCAGTGGCGAGTGCTGCCTCTGGCCGATGGAGGGCAGGCGCCCGATGGCGCGCTGCAGCGCCGCATCCGCGAAGTCTTGGGCGAAGAGTTTCACGCCGCCAGCTTGCCGCTGCATGCCGCGGCAGGCCCAATGAGCCTGAGGGGCCGGGTGGGATTGCCTGAGGTGGCAAGGCACCGCGCCGATGGGCAGCATGTCTATGTCAACGGTCGCGCCGTGCGCGACAAGCTCATCGGCCACGCGCTGCGCGCAGCCTATGAGGATGTGCTCCATGGCCAGCGTCACCCTTCGTGCGTGCTCTTCCTCGAGATTGATCCGCAGCTGGTCGATGTGAATGTCCATCCCGCCAAGTCCGAGGTGCGCTTTCGAGAAGGGCAGGCGGTGCATCGGGCGGTGCAGCAGGCTGTCGAGGCGGCGCTGGCTCAGCCGCGCGCGGGCGCCTCGAGCCCGGCCGCGACCAGTCGCGTGGCGGTTGCCGTCGACGATGGGCTTGACCGATTGCCGATGGCGCCACCGGGCCAGCTGCAGGGCGCCTGGCCGAAGGCACCGGCCCAAGTGCCTTTGGCCCTGCAGGCTGCCCGGACCCTGTACGGCCCTGAAGGACTGTGGGCCGGGGGGTCGAGTCAGGATGCCTCGCAGCCGGGCACGCTTGGGGACACTGCGGCGGAGGGGCCGCCGCAGGAGTGGCCCCTGGGCCGCGCCCTGGCGCAACTGCATGGCGTCTACATCCTGGCCCAGAGCCGTCAGGGCCTGATCGTGGTGGACATGCATGCCGCCCACGAACGCATCGTCTATGAGCGACTCAAGGCCGACGATGAAGCGCGCGCAGGCGCCCTGGCCGGTCAACCTCTGCTGATACCAGCGAGCTTTCAGGCCACCGAGGAGGAAATCGCCACAGCGCAGGAACACGCCGCAACGCTGGCGCAACTGGGACTGGACCTCTCACCCTTGGGCCCCACATCGATGGCGGTGCGCTCATGCCCGGCAGCCCTGCCCCACGCCGACCCCGTGGCCCTCTCGCGCAGCGTGCTGGCTGACCTGGCGGCCTGGGGCTCCAGCGGCGCGGTGGCGCGCACACGCGATGAACTCCTGGCCTCCATGGCCTGCCACGGCGCCGTCAGGGCCAACCGCATGCTGACACTCGCGGAGATGAACGCCCTGCTGCGCGACATGGAAAAAACCGATCGATCGGATCAGTGCAACCACGGACGGCCCACCTGGCGACTTCTGACCCTGCGCGAACTCGATCAGCTCTTCATGCGGGGACGGTGACCACCATGAGCCATCACAGCGCCCATCCAGAGCCACCCTCCCCTGCGGCGCACCCCGAGGGCGAGCGACTGAGCAAGCGCATGGCCGCGCTGGGCCTGGCCTCCCGGCGGGAAGCCGACGAATGGATTGGGGCCGGCTGGGTGAGGGTGGACGGCACGCTTGCCGTGCTGGGCCAGCGTGTTCACCCCCACGCCCGCATCGACATCGATCCCGCGGCCCGGCAGCAGCAGGCGCAGCGCGTGACCATTCTTCTGCACAAGCCCGTGGGCTTCGTCAGCGGGCAGGCCGAGGATGGGCACCGCCCTGCGGTCAGCCTCCTGCGGCCCGAGTCCCGTTGGGCGGTCGATCGCAGCCCCGTGCGATTCAATCCGGCTCACCTGCGGCACCTGGCTGCGGCCGGGCGCCTGGACATCGACTCCACCGGCCTGCTTGTGCTGACTCAGGACGGCCGCATCGCCAAGCTGCTCATCGGGGAAGACTCCCCCGTCGAGAAGGAATACCTGGTGCGGGTTTCGCATCGGGCTGCAGGCCGCCTGCCGGCATCGGGCCTGGCGCTGCTCAACCACGGCCTCAGCTTGGACGGCCAGCGGCTGCGGCCGGCCAAGGTGAGTTGGCAGAACGAGGACCAGCTGCGGTTCGTGCTGCGGGAGGGAAAAAAGCGCCAGATCCGACGGATGTGCGATCTGGTCGGGCTCGAGGTGTTGGCGCTCAAGCGGGTGCGGATCGGCCGAGTGTCGCTGGGGCCCCTGCCACCGGGCCAGTGGCGGTATCTGGCGAGCCACGAGCGGTTTGCATGAACCATGCAACGACCGCGAGGCCCGACGCCTGGGTGGTGGCCATCGCCCTGGGCCTGCTTCTGGGCATACAACCCCTGACCACGGACCTCTACCTCCCAAGCCTGCCCCTGATCGAGCGCGAATGGCAGGCGCCGATGGAAGGCCTGCAGCTGACCATGTCGGCCCTGATCCTGAGTTTCGGATTGGCGCAGCTGGCGTGGGGACCGGTGGCCGACCGTTTCGGCCGACGCCCCGTGCTGCTGTCGAGCCTGACACTCTATGCGGCAGCCAGCATCGGCTGCGGCCTGGCCACGGGCATCGAGTGGTTGGTGGGGCTTCGCGCCGCCCAGGGTGCTCTCATGGCTGCGGCCGTGGTGGTCGGCCGAGCCACGGTGCGCGATCTCTACGAACCCCACGAGGGCGCGCAGGTGATGTCGCGAGGAATGACTGGGCTGGGCGTCATTGCCGTGTGTTCGGTTCCCCTGGGAGGCTGGATGGCCCAGTCGCTGGGCTGGCGCGCCGCGCTCATGGCCAATGGCGCCTTTGGCCTGCTGGCTCTGTCGTTTGTGGCCGTGTTCCTGCGGGAGACCGTGGCCAGGACCGATCCCCGCGCCCTGCATCCCGGGGAAATGGCCCGACGCGCCCGGATCATCCTTTCCGAGCCCAGCTTCATCGCCTGGGCTGCCTTGGCCAGTTGCACCTACAGCGGGCTGTTCGTCGTGCTGTCGGTTTCTTCATTCGTCTTCATCCAGACTCTCGGGCTGTCGCCCATGGCCTATGGCCTGGCCCTGGGGTCCAACTCGGTGGCCTATCTGGTGGGCACCCTGTGGTGCCGGCGCTGGATCGCTGCGCACGGATTGACCGGGGCGGTGCGGCGCGGGGCCCTGTTCACCACCCTCGGCGCTTTGGGGCTGGTCGCGGTGGGGTGGATCAACGGCCCCTGGGTCCCGCCCCTGCTGCTCTCGCTTTGGTTGGTGGCCTTCGGACACGGGATCCATCAGCCCTGCGGCCAGACCGGCGCTGTGGGCTCATTCCCTCAAATGGCCGGCACCGCCTCGGCGTTGGCCGGATTCATGCTCGCTTGCGGCGCATTTCTGGTCGGCCTTGTTCTGGGCTGGGCCTTTGATGGCTCGGTACGCTTCATGGCCTGGGGCGCCGGCCTGGGCAGCCTGGCTACGGCTCTTATCGCCTGCACCTTGGTCCAGCGCCAGGGCCCTGCCCACGGGCTCCAATCTCCCGGGCGCTGACCCCTGGACACTGAAGACTGCCCACTGCATTGGATACGGCCCACACCCCCAACCCCGCCACGGTCGCACAGCCGCCAGATGCCCTGGGGCTCGACCGGTGGGTCGGCCTGGTCGGGCCCACGGCCAGCGGCAAGAGCGGCGTCGCCCTGAGGGTGGCCAGCCATGTGGACCTGGAGATCATCAGCGTGGACTCCGCGCTGGTCTACAGGGGCATGGACATCGGCACAGCCAAGCCCACGGCGCGCGAGCGGGCTCAGGTCCCCCACCATCTCATCGACATCATCGAGCCCACGCAGCGCTATTCCGCCGCCCTGTTTTCCGGGCACGCACGGCAGCTCATCCGGGAAATCAACGCCCGCGGCCGTCTTCCACTGCTGGTGGGGGGCACGATGCTCTATCTCAAGGCGCTGATGGACGGGCTCGATGCGATGCCCGGCGCAGACCCCCTCCTGTCGCAGGCTCTCCTGGCGGAAGGTCAGGCCCGGGGATGGCCTGCCCTGCATGAGGAGTTGCGCCAGGTGGATCCACCCACTGCGGCACGGTTGCACCCCCAGGACGCGCAGCGCATCCACAGGGCTCTCCAGGTCTGGCGACAGACGGGCAAACCCCTGTCGAGCTTCCACACCAAGGACGAGGCCGAACGCGACGGACTCGCCCCTCGACTGCTGATCAGCCTGGAACCTGCCCAGCGCAGCTGGCTGCATGAGCGAATTGCCCTGCGGATGGAGTGCATGCTGCAGAGCGGGTTGGCGGAGGAAGTGGCTGCCCTGAGGGCGCGGCCGGAGTTGCACAGGGACCTGCCATCCATGCGCAGTGTGGGCTACCGTCAGGCCTGGGCCGCGATGGATGCCGGGCTTGAGGGCCAGGTTCTGCGGGAGACGATTCTGCGCACCGGCGCCGCCGCCACGCGTCAACTGGCCAAGCGACAGATGACCTGGCTGCGGAGCATCCCCAACCGAGTCAGTCTCGACGCGCAGGACCCGGCCTCGGCGCAGGCCGTCACCGCCCTGGTGAGGCAGCATGCTCAGGGTTGACGGGCTCGGGAAGGCCTATGACGGCCGCTGGATCTTCCAGGGCGTGAGCTTCGATGTCGCGCCAGGACAGCTTGTCGCCATTCTGGGTGAGTCTGGCGTGGGCAAGTCCACCCTGCTCAATGCCCTGGCGGGGCTGGACTCGATGCAGGCCGGCCGAATCCACCTGGGCCCGGTGGAAGTGACTTCACTGGGCGCGCACGAGTTGACCGTCTGGCGCCGCCGGCATGTGGGCTTCATCTTTCAGGCCTTTCATGTGCTGCCCCACCTGAGCGTGGCGCAGAACGTCGCACTGCCTCTGCTGCTGTTGGGGGAGTCGCGCGCCCCGCGCACGGACCGGGTCACTCGGATGCTGCGGGCCGTTGGGCTGGAGGGATTTGAGGACCGTGAGCCACGCACACTTTCGGGGGGTCAATTGCAGCGGGTGGCCATCGCCAGGGCCATGGTGCACCGCCCCGCCCTGCTCCTGGCCGATGAGCCCACGGGCAACCTGGATCCCGACACCGCTGAAAAGGTCATGGCGCTGCTGCGGGCTCAGGCGCACGAGCTTGGCGCAGCCTGTGTGCTGGTCACCCACTCCGATGCTGCGGCAAGGTGGGCCGATCAAGTCCTGCGGCTTGGCCGACAGGGCATCGAGCGGGGCTGAGTTCGGAACATGCAGGCACGCATGCTGTGGGCGCTTTTGCGCGAGCTGAGCTGGCGCGAATGGCGGCTCCACCCCTGGCGCCATGGAGTCGGCGTGCTTGCGGTCGCCCTGGGGGTGGCGCTGGCCTTTTCGGTCCACCTGATCAACGAGTCGGCTCTTTCCGAGTTCTCATCGGCGGTGCGCAGTGCCACCGGCCAGACGGACGGCGCGCTGCGCTGCCCCAACCTGTGTGAGGACACGGTTTGGGACGCTCTGGCGACGCAGGAGGCGGTCCTCAGCGCCAGCCCGATCCTGGAGATCGACACCTACGCGATCGACAGGCAAGGCCGGCGCGTGGCGATCAAGCTGCTCGGGCTGGACGCGCTGTCGATCGCCGCGATCGCGCCGGAGTTGCTGCCCAACCCTACTTCGGCGGATGAATCCGGGCAGCGGCTTGCGGCATTGGCCGCGGACCGTGTGTTTCTCAATCCCGCCGCTCTCAAGGCTCTGGCCATGGACAGCGAGGGACTGGTGCAGTTGCAGGCCGGTCTGGAGCTGCGCGAGCTGCGCCTGGGCGGCACAACCGCTGCCGGTGGCTCCCCCTTGGCCGTGATGGACATTGCGGCGGCGCAGGAAAATTTCGCTGCACCTGGGCAGTTGAGCCGGGTGGAATTGAGGCTGGCGCCAGGCGAGTCGATCACCGCGCTTCACCAGGCATGGCGTGCGCAGGACTGGTGGCCCGCTGGTGCCCGGATCCAGGCGCCGGACGAGGGCAGCCAACGGGTGTCGGCTGCCTCGCGGGCCTACCGGGTCAATCTCACCGTGCTGGCTCTGGTGGCCCTGTTCGTGGGCGCCTTCCTGGTGTTCTCGGTTCAGGCCCTGTCGGTCTCACAGCGCACGCCCACGCTGGCCCTGCTGGGCGTTCTGGGCCTGTCGCCCCGTCAGCGGCTGGCGCTGGTGGTCAGCGAATCGTTGGCCATGGGCATCCTGGGCAGCCTGCTTGGGCTGGTGTTGGGCACGACGGCAGCATGGCTTGCGCTGAGGTGGCTCTCGGGAGACTTGGGCGGCGGCTACTTTCCCGGGATCGCGCCCAGCCTGCAGTTCTCGCCCTCGGCCGCCCTGGCCTTTGGTGCCCTGGGAGTGGCGGCCGCCTTGTTCGGCGGATGGGCCCCTGCCCGTCAGGCCCAGTCGCTTGCTGCGGCGCAGGCACTCAAGGGATTGGGCGGTGCCGGCTCGGCGGGGCTGCCGGCGTGGATTGGCCCCGCATTGGTGGCCGCCGGTGCGGCCTTGGCATTTGCGCCGGCGGTCCGCGGACTTCCCGTGTGGGCCTACGCGTCGGTGGCGCTTCTGCTGCTTGGAGGCATCGCCTGTGTTCCGCCTCTGGTGGGCGCACTTCTGGGTGCCGCGCGGCCCGATGACCATGCATTGGCGGTGCTGGCGGTGGGCCGGGCACGGTACGAGCGCCAGGCTGCCACGGTGGCTGTGGCGGGCGTGGTGGCCAGCCTGAGCCTGGCCGTGGCGCTGACCGTCATGGTGGCGAGCTTTCGCAGCGGGGTGGACAGCTGGCTGCAGCAGGTGCTGCCCGCAGACCTTTATGCGCGAACGGCCACCACCAGCGCGGCCAGCGATGCCGCCTACCTGCCCGCCGAGTTCATCGACGCCGCCTCGCGACTCGACGGGGTCGCTCGCATCGACGGCGCGCGGCTGCGGCCCGTGACCCTGGAGGCGGGCAGGCCGACGGTCACCTTGGTGGCGCGGGCTCTGACGCGACCGGGGCAGTCCGGTGCGGATCCCGCACAGCAGTTGCCGATGGTGGGTCAGGCGCTGCCGGCAAGCCAGGCCAGGAAGGCAGGGCTGGCCGGAGCCTACGTGACAGAGGCCATGGAGATGCTCTACGGGGCCAAACCAGGGTCCGTCCTTGAGCTGCCGCTGGCCGGCCTGGCTGCGCCGCCCCTGGGCAGGCAGGACGATGGCAAGCCCTCGAGCGCATCGGGCCAGCCCACGGTGGTTCGCCTGATGGTTCTGGGCGTCTGGCGCGACTATGCCCGCCAGTTCGGTGCCGTGGCCATGGACCTTGGCCAATATCAGGCTCTGACCGGCGACACACGGATCAACGATCTGGCGATTTGGCTTGAGCCCGGCGCTGACGCGGCAACAGTGCAGCAGGCCCTGCAGGCCCTGGCCCCGAACCCCGGGCTGGTTGAATTCGCCGCGCCTGCGGAAATCCGTTCGGTCTCGATGCGCATCTTCGATCGCAGCTTTGCGGTGACCTACTACCTGCAGGCCCTGGCCATCGGCATCGGACTGTTCGGTATCGCCGCCAGCTTTTCAGCCCAGGTGCTGGCGCGACGCAGGGAGTTCGGGCTGCTGACCCACCTTGGGCTCAGTCGCGGCCAGATCGTCACGATCGTCGCCGGGGAAGGGGCCGCCTGGACTGCCGGGGGCGCCTTGGCTGGCGTCCTGCTCGGTCTGGCCGTCAGCGCCGTGCTGGTCCATGTGGTCAACCCGCAAAGCTTCCACTGGACGATGGAGCTGATCGTTCCCTGGGACAGGCTGGCGGCTCTGGGTATTGCCGTGGTGGCCGCCGGCAGCCTCACCGCGGCGCTGAGCGCCCGCCGTGCCGCCGGAGCCGATGCGATTCTTGCAGTCAGGGAGGACTGGTGATGGGACTGGGGCCGGCCAGACGCGCATGGCTGCTGGGCATGGCTGGACAATCCGCGTGGCTGGGATGCCCTGCGGCGCGGGCCAGCGCCGCGCTCTCGGCTGTCTCCCCCGCCCCAGGGGGCGGCGGGGCGCCGTGGGTCAAGCCGGCGGCCTTGCGCTTTGAGCGCGACTTCGGCGCCCACCCCGATGCGTCCATCGAATGGTGGTACCTCACGGGCGCTCTGCGCACAGCGTCCTCCGATCGGGTGGCCTACGGCTTTCAACTGACCTTCTTCCGCGCCCGCACGCCCGAGGCAGACCGCCAGCCGCCATCGGCCAACCGTCTGGCGCCGAGGCATCTGCTCTTTGCCCATGCCGCACTGACGGATGTCAGCGCCGGACAGCTGTGGCACGCTGAGAGGCTGGCGCGCTGGTCGGGGCAGGCCCAGGATCCATCCAAGACCGCGCCATGGGCACACGCCAGCCTTGAGGACACCGCTGTGCAGATCGGAAACTGGCGGCTCAAGCGAGGCGGGGCACCCCAGCGCTCGATCTATGCGGCGCAATGGGCCGATCGCGCAGCGCCGGTGCACCTTGAACTGCAGTTGCTCTGCACCCAGGACATCCTGCTGCAGGGCTCCCAGGGCTACAGCCGCAAGAGCCCCAAACCGGGCCACGCCAGCCACTACTACAGCCAGCCGCAGATGCGAGCCCTGGGTCGTCTGGCCCTGCGCGGCAAGTCCGTCGAGGTGGAAGGCAGGGCGTGGCTGGACCACGAATGGAGCAGTGCCCTGCTGGACCCCGAGGCCGTGGGCTGGGACTGGATCGGCATGAATCTGGACGATGGCAGCGCGCTGACGGTGTTTCAGCTTCGCCGGGCCGACGGGAGCACGCTGTGGGCCGGCGGATCGTGGCGCCCCCCCGGACAACCGGTTCGCATCTTCGAGGCCGGTGAGGTGCTGATGACCCCGGGCCGCCAATGGCGCAGCCCGGCCACTGGCGCGCGCTACCCGATGGAATGGCGGGTTCGCACGCCGGCCGGCGAGCATGTCGTGCGCGCAATGGTTGATGCGCAGGAACTGGACAACCGCCGCCAGACCGGCACGGTCTACTGGGAGGGCATCAGCGAGCTGCTCGGCCCAGGACAGGCGCGGCTGGGCCTGGGCTATCTGGAGATGACCGGGTATGCGGGTCGCCTGCGCCTGTAGGCGCACAATACCGTCGCCGTGCCCATGACACCCAGCGCCGCCCCCCCCAGCCGCCCGAAGGCTGCGGCCGCCAGCCCCGGCGATCGAGCCAAGGGCAAGAGCCCGAAGTCGCTCAGTGGCCTGCTTCCCTTCGTGCGTCCCTACCGCTGGCAGATTGCGATGGCGATGGCCTTCCTGCTTCTGGCTGCGGCCAGCACCCTGGCCTTCCCAGTGGCGCTCAAGAGCCTGATCGACCAGGGCTTCGTCGAGGCCGAGCCTGGCCGCCAGCTGATGGACATGCGGGAGCACTTCATGGCTCTGTTTGCCGTAGGCGCCGCATTGGGTTTGTTCTCGGCGGCACGCTTCTACATGGTCACCTGGTTGGGCGAACGCGTGACGGCGGATCTGCGCAATGCGGTCTACGCGCATGTGGTCGAGCAAAGCCCGGAGTTCTTCGAGACCACACAGACCGGCGAAGTCGTCAGCCGGCTCACCACCGACACCACCTTGGTGCAGACCGTGGTGGGCTCATCGCTGAGCATGGGGCTGCGCAATGCCGTGATGGGCACCGGTGCCCTGGTCATGCTGGTGGTCACCAACCCGGCGGTCATGGCTCAGGTGCTGGGCATGCTGCTGCTGGTGGTGGTGCCCTCGCTGATCTTCGGACGGCGAGTCCGCAAGCTCTCGCGCGCGAGCCAGGACCGAGTGGCCGACACCAGCGCGATCGCCGCGGAAGTCCTCAACGCCATGCCCGTGGTCCAGAGCTACGGCCAGGAGCAGCGCGAGGCGCAGCGCTTCCAGGCGGCCACCGAAGCCGCGTTCGAGACCACCCGCCGCCGAACGCGCATCCGCTCGGTCCTGGTGGGCTTCATCATCACCGCCACCTTCGCCGCGCTGCTCTGGGGGCTGTACCAGGGAACCCAGTCGGTGCTGGCCGGGCGCATCAGCGCCGGGCACCTTGGGCAGACGGTCGTGTTCGTGATCATCCTCATCGGCAGCGTGGCCGTTCTGTCCGAGGTCTACGGCGACCTGCTGCGGGCCGCAGGCGCCATGGAGCGGCTGATGGAGCTCCTGGCCAGCCGATCGCCGGTGACCGAGCCTGATCGACCCCAGGCAATGCCCGTCTGTGCCGCCGGCTCCAGCGTTGTCTTCGAGGCGGTCACCTTCAGCTACCCGTCACGGCCGGGCAGCCAAGCCCTGCGCAACCTGAGCCTGGCCATCCAGCCCGGTGAGACCGTGGCGCTGGTGGGACCCAGTGGGGCGGGCAAGAGCACCGTGCTTCAACTGCTGCTGCGCTACTACGACCCCGGGCGGGGCCGCATTCTTGTGGACGGCGTGGACATCGGACGGGCCTCGCTGAAGTCGCTCAGGCAGCGCATCGGCATCGTCCCGCAGGACAGCGTGATCTTTTCAGCCAGCGCGCTGGAAAACATCCGCTACGGCCGGCCGTCGGCCAGCCTGCAGGAGGTGGTCGAGGCGGCGCGTGCCGCCCATGCGCATGAGTTCATCGAAGCCCTGCCAGAGGGCTACGACAGCTTTCTCGGTGAGCGTGGAGTGCGCCTGTCGGGCGGCCAGCGCCAGCGCATCAGCATCGCCAGGGCCATGCTCAAGAACCCGCCACTGCTGCTGCTCGACGAAGCCACCAGCGCGCTGGACTCCGAAAGCGAGCGCATGGTGCAGGCGGCGCTGGAGACCGCGATGCGCGGGCGCACCACCATCGTGGTGGCCCACCGGCTGTCCACTGTCCAGAAGGCCGACCGCATCGTGGTGCTCGATGGCGGGGAACTGGTCGAGCAGGGCACCCATCCCGAGCTCATGCAGCGCAGCGGCCTGTACGCGCGGCTGGCCTCCATGCAGTTCGGTCTGCATGCCGCCGGGGCGACGCCCTGACGACACCGCTCGGCCTGCCGTGGCCCGCCGGGTCTGGCCCATCCGCGACAATGGCGCCATGAGCACTCTCCCGATCCGTTCCCAGTACGAAGACCTCATGCGCCATGTGTTCGAGCGCGGCGTGGCCAAGCAGGACCGCACCGGAACCGGAACGCGCAGCGTATTTGGCCAACAGTTGCGCTTCGACCTCAGGGAAGGCTTCCCGCTGGTGACCACCAAGAAGGTGCACCTCAAGAGCATCATTCTCGAGTTGCTGTGGTTCCTGCGCGGAGACTCCAATGTGCGCTGGCTGCAGGAGCGCGGCTGCTCGATTTGGGACGAATGGGCCCGCGAGGACGGGGATCTGGGCCCCGTCTATGGCGTGCAGTGGCGAAGCTGGCCCACGCCCGATGGTGGCCATGTCGACCAGATCAGCCAGGTCCTGGAGCAGCTGCGCAGCAACCCGGACTCGCGCCGCCTGGTCGTCAGCGCCTGGAATGTGGCCGACCTGCCGCACATGGCACTCATGCCCTGCCACGCCTTCTTTCAGTTTTATGTGGCGCCACCCACC
>CAYYYC010000013.1:0-18825 GCA_964475695.1 uncultured Rubrivivax sp. | reverse complement strand
AAATGTCTGCCTGATTCCGGAGTCGGCGCACGGGACCAACCCGGCCAGCGCGCAGATGGTGGGGATGGCGGTTGTGGTGGTCAAGTGCGATGCCATGGGCAATGTGGACATGGAGGACCTGCGCGGGAAGTGCGAGCAGCACAGCGACAACCTGGCGGCGATCATGATCACCTACCCCTCAACCTATGGCGTCTTCGACATTCGCGTCAGGGAGCTTTGTGCCGTTGTCCACGAGCATGGCGGGCGGGTGTATGTCGACGGAGCCAACATGAATGCCTTGGTGGGCGTGGCCGCCCCGGGCGAGTTCGGCGGGGATGTCAGCCACCTGAATCTCCACAAGACCTTCTGCATTCCGCATGGTGGAGGCGGCCCGGGCGTTGGCCCGGTGTGCGTCGTGGAGGATCTCAAGCCGTTCCTGCCTGGTCACCACACGGCAACGGGCCAGGCCAGCCCTGTGGGCGCGGTCTCGGCCGCGCCCTTGGGAAACGCGGCGGTGCTGCCGATCAGCTGGATGTATGTGCGCATGATGGGCGCCGAGGGCCTGCAGGCCGCCACCGAAACAGCCATCCTGGCGGCCAACTACGTGGCCGCCAGACTGTCGAGCCATTACGCCATCCATTTCAGCAGCGGCCTGGAGTCGATCCGGGGAGGGGGCGTGGCCCACGAATGCATCCTGGATCTGCGCCCCCTGAAGGAGCGCAGCGGCGTGTCGGCCGAGGATGTGGCCAAACGGCTGATCGACTATGGATTCCATGCACCCACGCTCAGCTTCCCTGTGGCCGGCACTCTCATGGTGGAGCCCACGGAGAGCGAGTCCTTGTCGGAGTTGGACCGATTCTGCGACGCCATGATCGCGATCCGCCGCGAGATCGATCGCATCGAAAGCGGGGAGTGGCCACAGGACGACAACCCCCTGAGGAACGCACCACACACCGCGCAGTCCGTGACGTCCAGCCAGTGGTCCCACCCCTACACCCGCGAACAGGCTGCCTGGCCTGTACCCAGCCTGAAGCGTGGCAAGTACTGGAGCCCCGTGGGCCGTGTGGACAATGTCTGGGGCGACCGCAATCTCAACTGTTCCTGCCCACCGCCAAGCGATTACGCATGAACCCCGCCTCCGCCGGTCCGACTGCCCGCGGCTCGGCGGTCCGGCCGGCTCAGCGCTTCCTCACGGCCTTGCCCTGAACTTTGCCCTTGCCCTTGCGCTCGGACTTGGCCTTCGGCTGTGCCTTGCCTGCGCCGGACAGGGCCGCAGCCACCTTCCTGGAAGACCTGTGGCCGGCCGCCGGCAGTCCCGAGAGGCTCTGGGCGCCTGACCGCACCGGCGGGCGGGCCGGCTTGGCGCCAGCGGCCCTGACCTCACGCGCGGCCTGGCGCACGGCCCGATCGCTGAGCTGCAACGCAGCCAGCTCATCGACC
Source organism: uncultured Rubrivivax sp. (assembly GCA_964475695.1). Lineage (GTDB taxonomy): Bacteria > Pseudomonadota > Gammaproteobacteria > Burkholderiales > Burkholderiaceae_C > RFTU01. Next base: position 17,406 of record CAYYYC010000013.1, on the reverse strand, counting down.
GGCGTCCTTGGGTCCGCGGACGCCTGCCCTCGGGCAGCGGCCCTGGCGCCCCCTGACGCCTTCAAGCCGGCCCGCCCCTTGAGCCCCGGGCTGCGCACAGGGTCCTCGGCCCCTTCGCGCACAAGGCGGAAGTCGATACGCCGGCCGTCGAGATCGACTCGGCTGACCTGCACCCGAACCCTGGAGCCGACCACATATCGCACGCCCGTGCGCTCCCCGCGCAGCTCCTGCCGCACGTCATCGAAGCGGAAGTACTCGCCACCCAGCTCAGTGATGTGCACCAGCCCTTCCACAAAGAGCTCGTCGAGCTGCACGAACAGACCAAATGATGTGGCGGCGGTGACGGTTCCGGCGAACTCCTCCCCCAGTCGGTCTCGCATGTAGCGGCACTTGAGCCATGCCTCCACGTCGCGCGAAGCCTCGTCAGCCCGACGCTCGTTGGCGGAGCAATGCTCACCGGCGGATTGCCACAGGGCCAGCTCAGCCGCCGCCTTGACGGCCCGAGCGCCGGGTGCCGCGCGCTGCGGCGCCTGCGACGCGGCTGCGCTTCGGGTGCCAGGGCTTGGCCGCCGGTATTGGGCCAACGCCGGCGATGTCACTGCGGGCAGCGACCCCAAAACATAGCGCTTGCCCAAAAGCAGCGCCTTGATGACCCGGTGCACCAACAGGTCGGGATAGCGCCGGATGGGACTGGTGAAGTGGGCATAGGCGTCATAGGCCAAGCCGAAGTGGCCGCTGTTGACCGCGGTGTAGATGGCTTGCTGCATGGACCTCAACAGCATGGTCTGAATCTGCTGGGCCTCGGGCCGCTCGCGAGCCGCCTGCGAGATCGCCTGAAACTCGGCCGGCGTTGGATCGTCGCTGACGCTGAGCCCAAGGCCCATGGCACGCAGATAGGCTTGCAGAACGACTCGCTTTTCCGAAGTTGGCCCCTCGTGCACTCGGAACAGTGCCGGGTGGGCTCCGGCGACGATGAAGTCTGCAGCGCAGACATTGGCTGCGAGCATGGCCTCCTCGATCAGGCGATGAGCCTCATTCCTGCTGCGCGCGACGATCCGCTGAATGCGGCCGTTCTCATCGCAGACGATCTGCGACTCCATCGTGTCGAAGTCGATCGCTCCACGGCGACTTCGCTGGCGCACAAGGGCGCGATAGACATCGTGCAGATGGAGCAGATGGGGCAGCAAGCCCGAAAGGCGCGCCGCCTCGGGGCCTCGCGTGTTGGCCAGCGCCGCACCAACCTCCGTGTAGGTCAGTCGCGCCTGAGAACGGATCACCGCCGGAAAGAACTGGTACCCGGTGACCTCCCCCTCCTCACTGACCAGCATGTCGCAGACCATCGCCAACCTGTCCTCCAGCGGCTTGAGCGAGCAAAGGCCGTTGGATATCTTCTCGGGCAGCATCGGGATGACACGGCGGGGAAAGTAGACCGACGTCGCCCGCTCGTAGGCATCCGCATCAAGGGGCTCCCCCGGGCGCACGTAATGGCTGACGTCGGCGATCGCCACCACCAGACGCCAGCCCTTGAATGCGCTGCGCCCCTTGCCCGTGGCCATCGGCTCACAGTACACGGCGTCGTCGAAGTCGCGCGCGTCTTCCCCGTCAATGGTGACCAGAGCCACATCGGTGAGATCCACACGCTGGCGGCGGTCGATCGGCCGGATGCGCTCGGGTAGCGCCGCAGCCTGAGCCGTGGCCTCGCTCGAAAATTGATGCGTCACCTGGTACTTGCGCACCGCAATCTCGATCTCCATGCCCGGGTCATCGATCTCCCCCAGCACCTCGATCACCCTGCCGCAGGGCTGGGTGTGCATCGAGGGCTCCTCGGTGAGCTCCACAACGACCACTTGCCCCGGCTGCGCCTTGGCAACCCCACTTTTCGGGATGAGGATGTCCTGACCATAGCGGCGGTCCTCAGGCGCAACCACCCACAGCCCGCCCTCCTGAAGCAGCCGCCCGATGATCGGGCGGGACGGGCGCTGCAGGATGTCCACGATGCGGCCCTCGGGCCGCCCGCGGCGGTCCGTGCCCACCACGCGGACGCGCACCCGATCGCCGTGGAGTGCCGCCCTCATCTCCTGAGGCGCGAGAAAGACATCGGCCGCGCCATCGTCGGGAATGAGGAAGCCATGCCCATCGCGGTGGCCTTGCACGGTTCCCTCGATTTCGCCGTGAAATGGCGGGGTCGGGAGCGTTGTGTTCTTGGATTTTTTGATGATAGACTTTCCGTTTTCGCGTGATGCGTTGCCCAAACTGGCCCAGGTGGCGGAATTGGTAGACGCACTAGTTTCAGGTACTAGCGGGTAACTCCGTGGAGGTTCGAGTCCTCTCCTGGGCACCAGAGGTGATGCTGACGCGACAAATTTCCGCCCGCAGCGGCGCTCTTACCCCAAAAGCCTTCGGCTGTTTCCGGTCGAAGGCTTTTTTGTTGGCCCGCGGGCCTGCCGTCCTGTCATGCGGCGTGGCCACGAACACGGCCACAGGTCGATCCTCGATAAGTGGGCGTGTGCCTCAATTGTGCCTCAATAGGCCTTTCGTGGCTCGCCCACGAGACGCACAGCGGTGGGTTCGCAGCACAATCGGAACGCACGATGTTGAGCGTCCGAGCGATTGACCCCGGGCGGCCTTCCCGCCGCAAGCGTCGCTTCGCCGTTGCGCTTGGCTGCACTGCGCTGCTGCTGACCCTTGCTGTGTTGGTGCTGGGAGGCCTCATGCTGGGCGCCAACCCCAAAACCTCTGGCTTGATCACCCTGGAGGCGGGCTCATCGTCTCCTGGAGGCTGGGTGCTTGGGGCACCGGTGCGGATCGAGCGCGACCGCCACGGCGTTCCCACCATCAGGGCGTCCTCGCTTGCCGATGCCGCCTTCGGGCTGGGCATGGCCCACGCTCAGGATCGACTGTGGCAGATGGAGACGCATCGCAGGATAGGCGCCGGTCGGCTCGCCGAGGCGCTGGGGCCGGCAGCGCTGGACAACGACCGTTTCCTGCGGGCCCTGGGTGTGCGTTGGGCGGCGCAGGCCCAGTGGGCCCGTCTTGACCCACAGAGCCGCGCGGTCCTCGAGGCTTACTCTTCGGGCGTCAATGAGACCATCGCCAGGACTCGGGTGCTGCCTCCCGAGTTCCTGATTCTGGGCCTTGCACCCGAGCCCTGGACGCCTGTGGACAGCCTCAGCTGGACCCTGATGATGGCCTGGGACCTTGGCGGCAACTGGACCACGGAACTCATGCGCATGAGGCTCAGCAGCGTGCTGGATGTGGATCGGATCAACGAGGTATTGCCCCCGGCTCCGGGCTCGACTCATCCGCAGACTCGCGACTACGCCAATCTGTATCGAGATCTGGGCCTGGCACCACGAGGGCAGGCTGGCGGACTGGCCGACGCGGGATGGCAGGCTCTGGCGGACTCGGCGCCGACATCGGGCATCGAAGGAACGGGCTCCAACAACTGGGTGCTGGCGGGTCACAGAACCTCCACAGGCTCGCCCCTGCTGGCCAACGACCCTCACTTGGGCCTCACCACGCCTGCCCTGTGGTATTTCGCGAGGATCCTTGTGCCGGAGCTGGAGATCGCCGGCGCCACGCTTCCCGGTGTTCCCCTGGTGGTGCTGGGGCAGACCAGAGACATCGCCTGGGGGTTCACCAACACGGGGCCCGACGTTCAGGATCTCTACATCGAGGCCCTGGATCAAGGGCAGCCGGGCCGGTACCGCACCCCCGGCGGAAGCGCCGCCTTCACCATCCGCGAGGAGACGATCCGCGTCAAGGGCGGCCCGGATGTGCGCTTGAGGGTGCGGCACACCCGCCACGGCCCGGTCATCTCCGACGCGGGAACACTCAAGGGCTTGAACCTGGGGGGCCATGTGCTGGCCTTGCGGTGGACTGCACTTGATGATGACCTGGACCTGGTGGCCGCTGGCCTGGCGATGGCACGCTCCCGCTCAGTGCCCGAATTCGTCGAGGCCTCGAGGCTTTGGACAGCGCCCATGCAGAACATGGTGGTGGCTGACCGGGCGGGGCGCATCGGCATGGTCGCGGCCGGACGCGTGCCGCGCCGGCGGTCCGACAACGACCTCATGGGCATGGCGCCTGCGCCAGGCTGGGATGCCCGCTACGACTGGGTCGGCTGGATCGCCCCGGACCGGACGCCCCGGGTTTTCGACCCTCCCCGGGGATGGATCGCCACGGCCAACCAGCGCATCCACGATTCGGACTACCCCCACTTTCTTGGGAGTGACTGGGCGCTGCCCTATCGGCAAGCCCGCATCGAGCAGATTCTGGAGTCGCGGTCGCGTCACAGCCAGGCAGACCTGGTGGCCCTGCAACAGGATGAGGTCTCGCTGGCTGCACGAGAGCTCCTGCCCTGGCTGCGGATGGCTCAGGGGCGCCATCGTCTGGCACCGCAGTCAGAGAGGCTGCTGGATCGGTTCGACGGAACCATGGGCGGGCAGCAGGCGGCGCCGCTCCTGGCTTGGTCATGGCAGCGCGCCCTGGCCCACAGGCTGTTGTCACCCAGGCTTGGCGCAGAGCGATTCGAGCGCTTTTCGCACCGCAGCTTCCACGACGCGCTGCTTGGCATCCTGCGGCGCCAGGATGCCTGGTGGTGCGATGACCCTCGAACCCCAGCCGTCGAGTCCTGCCAGGAGCAGATCAACCTGGCCCTCGATGACGCGTTGGAAGAATTGCAGCAGCGCCTCGGACCCGACATCGGCACCTGGCGCTGGGATGCGCTGCACCGGATGGTGGCGGAACATCGTCCGTTCTCCAAGGTTCCTGCCCTGGGATCGCTGTTTGCGCTGAGCCTGCCGGTGGGAGGCGACACCTACACCGTCCATGCATTGCGAGTGGGGCTGGGCGGGCCGGCCGAGCAGCGCTACCGCGCCACGCACGGGCCCAGCCTGAAGGCGGTCTACGACTTGGGCGACCGGGCCCGCTCGCGATTCATCCACAGCTCGGGCCAGAGCGGTTTGCCCTGGCGCGCCGGCTACAGGCACTGGTTGCAGGACTGGTCCGTCGGCGCTGGCGTGGAGGTTTGGCCCGACCCGGCTCAGGCCGACAGCATGGATGTGTTGACGATCATGCCTGCCGGGCAGCAACCCGAGCAGAACGGCAAGCGCTAGCCCACCCTTTGCTTCAGGGCCTCTGGCCTGAGGCCGTCGTAATCCTCGAAGGGTTGGTGGATCCACGGACTGGTGGGCAAATGCTCGACCGAATAGTCTGGCGCATAGCTCGATGCCGCCTTAGTCCAGATCACAGCCGAGCGCAACTCGGAGATGGCGGGCATGGAGCGCAGCCTCTCCACCACGGCCTTGAGCGTGACGCCAGAGTCTGCCAAGTCGTCGACCAGAAGCACCCGTCCCGCCAACTCTCCCTGGGGCATGGTGATGTAGCGCGCAATGTCCAGGCGGCCCTGGATGGTTCCGGCCTCTGCCCGGTAGGAGCTGGTGGACATGATGGCCAGGGGTTTGTCGAAGACACGGGACAGCACATCGCCGGGCCGCATGCCGCCGCGGGCCAGGCAGAGGATCTGGTCAAAGGCCCAACCCGAGTCCCAGACCTGAATCGCCAGCCTCTCGATGAGACGGTTGTAGGCGTCCCAGGAGACATAGAGGTGTTTGCCGTCGTCGGTCAGCATCGGGTGGTTTCCTTTGCAGGTCGGGAGCAGGGCGAGAGTTTACGCATCCACCCCAGGGTCAGGCCTGGCGCTGGAACGGATGCCGAAGCAATATCGTGTGGTCGCGATCCGGGCCCGTCGACACCATGTCGATCGGCGCACCGATGACCGCCTGGATCCGTTCAAGGTAGGCGCGCGCACCAAGGGGCAGATCCTCCCATCGGGTCAGGCCGGCGGTCGACCCCTGCCAGCCCGGCAGCGTCTCATAGATCGGCCGGCAGGCCTCGATTTCATCGGCGTCCAGCGGCAGGATGTCCAAGTGTCGGCCGTCCAAGGTGTAGCCGGTGCAGACCCGGATCTCGGGCAATCCGTCCAGCACATCCAGCTTGGTGATGCAAAGGCCTGAGACCCCGTTGATGATGATTGAGCGCTTGAGCGCTGCCGCATCCAACCAGCCGCAGCGCCTGGCCCTGCCCGTCACCGTCCCACGCTCCTGCCCCACGGTTGAGAGATGGTGCCCCACGGAATTGGGCTCATCGATGTCGAGCTCAGTCGGGAACGGCCCTGAGCCCACGCGTGTCGTGTAGGCCTTGGTGATCCCGAGGATGTAGTGCAGCCTGTCCGGGCCCACACCAGAGCCGGCCGCGGCATTGCCGGCCACGCAATTGCTCGAGGGGACATAGGGGTAGGTTCCGTGGTCGATGTCCAGGAGCGTGCCCGGCGCGCACTCGAAAAGCAGGTTCTGCCCCTCCAGGCTGGCCTGATGGATCAGGTAGCCCACGTCAGCCATCATCGGGCGCAACTGTTCGGCCAGGGCCATGGCCCCCGCGAAGATCGGCTGGAACTCCAGGGGCTCGGCAGCCAACGCCCCCTGCAGAGCCGCATTGTGGACCGCCAGCAACTCCTTGAGCCTGGCTTCAAAGCGGCGGGGATGCTTGAGGTCCTGCATCCGCAGGGCACGTCGCGCGACCTTGTCCTCATAGGCTGGACCGATGCCCTTGCCTGTTGTTCCGATCTTGCCCGCACCGCTGGATTCGCGAAGCGCCTCACGCGCCTTGTCCACCGCCACATGGAACGGCAGGATGAGCGGACAGGACTCACTGATGTGGAGCCGGGAGCGAACCTCCACGCCCATGCGCTCCAGGCGCTCGACTTCCGAGAGCAGGTGGGACGGATCAACCACAACGCCGTTGCCGATGTAGCACCTGACCCCGTCGCGCATGATGCCGCTGGGGATGAGTTGGAGCGCCGTCTTGACACCCTTGATCACCAGCGTGTGGCCAGCGTTGTGACCTCCCTGGAAGCGCACCACGCCCTGGGCATGGTCGGTCAGCCAGTCCACAACCTTGCCTTTGCCCTCATCGCCCCACTGGGTGCCCACCACCACCACATTGAGCCCGCCACGGGTTCCCTGAGGCCTCAGGGCGGGGGTTGTTGCGGCTGCTTGATTCATGTCTTGGAATTCCACCGGATGGGACTAAAGGCTAGAGAGACCTGAGAACCCATTGGCCCGCGGCCAGGGCCAACTCGCGATCGCAGGCAAACTCCTGCGCCTCATGCTCATGCCCGGGCAGGATGCACACCACGGTCTCGCCGCGGGCGCGCAGAGCCCTGATCGCCGCGCGCAACGCCGCATCCTCCGACCACGGCGCTCGAATCGCCGGTCGCGGATCTGCCCTCGGCGCACCGAGGCTCAGCGCTTGGGTCAGGGCCTTGAGATCAAGACTGAAACCCACCGCCGGCCTCTCTCGTCCGAAAACCCGGCCGACGTGGTCGTACCGCCCCCCTTGGGCCAGAGTCTGGCCGCAGGACGCTCCCATGATGGAGAACCGGACGCCGCTGTAGTAGTCCTGCCCGCCGAGATCGGAAAGATCCACGCCGATCCGCACATCCGGGTGAGCCTGCTGCACATGCCTGGCGATCCAGGCAAGTTCGGAGAGCGCACGCTCGATCGCCGGCGAGCCCGCATACGCCGCCACCGCTTCATCGAGAATGGTCAGCGGGCCATACAGGCGCGACAGGCGCACCAGTCCCTCGACAGACTCTCTCCAAGAAGGCCGGCCCGCAGCGGTGATGCAGCGCTCGAGTTCGACAGCATCCTTGGATGCCAACGCCGCCAACACTGCCCCGCGCTCCCTCTGGCTCAGGCCCAAGGGCGAAATCAGCGACTCCGCAATTCGCGCATCGCCCAGATCGATCACGGCATCACGCACGCCCGCTTGCCGCAACCCGTCAAGGGCCAACTCCAACGCCTCGAGATCGGCCTCAAGCCCAGAGTGGCCATAAATCTCAGCGCCGAACTGAAGCGGCTCCCGGGAGGCCCAGGGGCCGGCAGGCCGGGTATGGACAACCGGTCCGCAGTAGCAAAGGCGGGCCACACCGCTTCGGTTGAGCAGGTGGGCATCGATCCGCGCGACCTGAGGCGTGGTGTCGGCTCTGAGTCCAAGTGAGCGCCCGGAGAGCTGATCCACCAACTTGAATGTCTGCAGTCCCAGGGCTTGGCCCGTGCCGGAAAGCAGCGACTCGAGATGTTCCACCAGCGGGGGAATCACCAATTCATAGCCGTAGGACTGGGCCTCATCGATCAGCGCCCGGCGCAAGACCTCAATCTGCTTGGCCTCCGAGGGCAGAACGTCTGCGATGTGCTCGGGCAGTAGCCAGGCGGAAGGCATGATTGGGGGCTTGCGCTCAAAGCGCTGATTGTAGGGTGGGCCGCGACAGCCCCGACGACACGAGCAGGCTCAGGATGCCATCAGATGCCAAACGGCCAAGCCGCCCAGGACGCTGGCCATGCCGATGAACCTGATCTGGCCATCGCTCATGCGCAGCGCCTGTTCGAAGACCTGGCGCCAGGCTCGCGGGCTGATCGTGGGCAACAGGCCTTCGACCACCAGCACCAGCGCCACCGCCGCCCACACGCCTTCCACGGATCCGGTCCCGCCGGTGGTGACGAGCGGTTCAGCGCGCCGGCGCTGCGGCGGCGCCGCTGCCACGCATGGCGCGGAAGAACTCGCTGGAAGGATCCACGACCATCACATCCGTTCTGTTGCGGAAGCTGGCCCGATAGGCTTCCAGGCTGCGGTAGAACTGGGCGAATTGGGGATCCCGGCCGAAAGAGTCCGCATACAGCGCCGAAGCCTTGGCGTCGCCCTCGCCCTTGATCTTCTGCGCATCCCGATAGGCCTCGGCGATGATGACTTCGCGCTGGCGGTCCGCGTCTGCGCGGATCTTCTCGCCCTCAGCCGACCCCTGTGAACGCAGCTCATTGGCCACCTGCTTGCGCTCAGACTCCATCCGACGGTAGACCGCATCGGTGATGTCGGCCACGAAGTCCACCCGCTTGATCCGAACATCCACGATCTCGATGCCGAATGATTTGGCCTCATCGGTCAGGCGCTCCCGAACGCCGTTCATCACCTTGTCCCGATCGGCGGCCAGCACTCCGCTGACGGTGCGCTTGGTGATTTCCTCGTTGAAGGCAGCCTGAACCACCGGAGACAGCCGGTTTTCCAGGTTGCGCTGATCCACTCCGTTGTTGCGGATGTACTGGCGCGGCTCCGCGATGCGCCACTTGACCAGCCAATCGATGATCAGGCTCTTCTTTTCAGCGGTGAAGATCGGGCGGGTCTCCGGGCTGTCCAGAGTCTGGATGCGCTTGTCCAGAAAGACCACATTTTGCAGGGGTGGGGGAAGCTTCCACTTCAGCCCAGGCTCGGTGATGACCTCGCGAATCTCACCCAGCGCGTAAACCACGCCCACCTGGCGCTGGTCCACAACAAACAGCATGGACGATGCCAGCAGCAATGCAGCAGACGCGGCGGCTGCCCAAATTCCGATTCGATTCATTTCTTGTGGTCTCCTGGCGATCAACGCGTGTCGCGATCGCGGCTGCGCTGGCCGTCACGCGAGCGGGTGTCCGGGGCTCCGGGAACGACGGCGGCCTCCGGGGTCGAACCGCCTGCGGATGCCGCAGGCGCCATCGGGCCTGCGCTCTGCGCAACGCTTTGCTGCAGGATCTTGTCCAAGGGCAGGTAGAGCAGGCTCGAGTTGGCCCGACTGTCGATCATGACCTTGCTCACGTTCTGATAGACCTGCTGCATGGTCTCGATGTAGAGCCGATCGCGCGTCACGCCAGGGGCTTTCCTGTACTCGGTGAGCACAGACTTGAAGCGCTGCGAGTCACCCTCGGCCTGCGCAATCACCCGCGAGCGATAGCCCTCAGCCTCCTCGAGAAGGCGTGCGGCGGTGCCGCGCGCCTTGGGAATCACATCGCTGGCGTAGGCCTGCCCCTCGTTCTTGAGACGGTCACGGTCGGCGCCGGCCTTGACGGCGTCATTGAACGCCGCCTGAACCTGTTCGGGCACCTGGACGTTCTGCACATTGATGTTGGCCACGATGATTCCCGAGTTCAGCCGGTCGAGTTGGCTCTGCACGGACTTGACCAGATCCGCCGCGATGGTGTCACGCTGCTCGTAGAGAACCTGGTCAACCTTGCTGCGTCCCACGATCTCACGCACCGCCGACTCCGAAGCCTGGATCACGGCTTCGTCAGGGCCGCGGTTTTCGAAAAGATAGGCACGGGCATCCTTGAGCCTGTACTGGACTGTGAAGCGGATGTCGACGATGTTCTCATCCTGAGTGAGCATCGACGAGTCGCGCAGGCCTGTGGCCTGAACGACGCCGCTGCGCCCAACCTCAAGCGAGCGAAGCTGAGTCACCGGCACCGTTTCATGCGCCTGAAACGGGGCTGGGAACCGCCACTGAAAGCCCGCATCGGCCGTGTGGCTGTATTTCCCGAACGATGTCACCACAGCCTGCTGGCCCTCCTGCACGATGAAGAAGCCACTGCCCAACCAGATCAGGCCCACCACGCCGACGATCAGGCCAGCGCCAACCCCCGCCCCCTTGAGTTCCGGAGGCGATGAGCCGCCAGCCGGCTCATCGGGTGGCCCCTGGTGACCGCCATCACCACGCCCGCCACGGCCAGACAGCAAGCCCGAGAGCTTGCGGTTGAAGTCTCTCCACAGCTCGTCAAGATCAGGCGGACCCGACGGGCGCCGGCCGTCGCTGAAGATGAGCTGGAAGCGGCGCAAGCTTTCGCGGAGTCGAATCAGGAGGTTCATAGAACGTGGCCGGAAGGCATGAGCCCCGGTGGGTGAGGTTCAAAGCGAGGATCAGGTGAGCCGACAGGGCTCGGCATTGGGTCGGCTGCGGCAGCCGCCTGCGCGACGAGCGATCGCAGAGCCTCAAGGCCCGTGCCCATGCTCGCGCTGACGAAGACTCTCGGACTGCGCAAGCCATTCTCGCGCTCGAGCTCGTCCACGAGGGATCGGGGCTGGCGCGAGGGCTCCAACAGGTCGATCTTGTTGAACACCAGGATCTGCGGCACCTGCTCGGCGCCGATGTCCCGCAACACGCGTTGCACCTGCTGGATCTGCTCCGGGGCCTGGCTGGAGGCCGCGTCGACCACGTGCAGCAGCAGATCCGCCTCGGCCGCCTCCAGCAGGGTGGCCTCAAATGCTTCGACCAGTTTGTGCGGAAGATCACGGATGAAACCGACCGTGTCGGACAGCGACACCGACCGCTCGGCCTGCTGAAGCCACATCGACCTCGTGGTGGTGTCCAGCGTGGCGAACAGCTGGTCAGCGGCATGGGCTCGAGCCTTGACCAAGGCATTGAACAGCGTGCTTTTGCCTGCGTTCGTGTAACCCACCAGCGAAACCCGCAGAGCGCCCGACCTCTGGCGTGAACGCCGTTGGGTGCCACGCTGCCGTTTGACCTTTTCCAGACGGGCAGAAACAGTCTTGATTCGGTCGCCGATCATGCGCCTGTCGAGCTCGATCTGCGTCTCGCCAGGGCCACCGCGCATTCCGATGCCCCCCTGCTGGCGCTCAAGGTGACTCCATCGGCGCACAAGCCGGGTCGACAGGTACTGCAGTCGCGCCAATTCAACCTGCAGCTTGCCCTCATGGCTTTGGGCACGCTTGGCAAAGATCTCCAGAATCAGGGCAGTTCGGTCGGCCACCGGCACTCCCAGGAAGCGCTCGAGGTTGCGCTGTTGCGCCGGAGAGAGCGCCTGATCGAACAGCACGCCGCTGGCGCCATGCTCACCCACCACGGACTTGATCTGCTCCGCCTTGCCGCTGCCGACGAACAGCGCGGGGTCCGGCGTCTTGCGGCGCGCCCTCAGGCGCGCCACCGGGATGTCGCCGGCCGACTCGGCCAGCTGCGCAAGCTCGTCGAGATCGGCTTCAAGGGCGGAGTCCGGGCCGAAGTCCACGCCGACAAGCACCACGCGGTTGGGCGGTGTCGACGCGTGGCCCGAAAGATGCGGTGCACCCATGGACCTACGAACCGTCCGGAACTTCCTGGGCCTGGAAGTTCACGGCCCTGCCCGGCACCACGGTCGAGATCGCATGCTTGTAGACCATCTGGGTCACCGTGTTGCGAAGCAGGACGACATACTGATCGAAGGATTCGATATGGCCCTGCAACTTGATGCCGTTGACCAGGTAGATGGATACGGGAACATGCTCCTTGCGAAGGAGGTTGAGGAATGGATCCTGAAGAAGCTGGCCTTTGTTGCTCACGATATCTTCCGTGTTGTCGGTCTGGAACTCACATTAACACAAGCCGGGCGGCACAACTCGCGCGAACTCAGGACCCCTGCAGCCAACAGGGTTCCGGCAGGGCTCAATCCCGGCCGTCGACAAAGGGGTTGCGACCCTTCTTGAACTCGATGCGCATGGGAGTGCCGACCAGCTTGAAATGTTCCCTGAATCTGCCTTCAAGATAGCGTCGGTAGGCATCGGTGATGTGTTCGAGATTCGTGCCGTGGATCACCACCACCGGCGGATTGCGGCCACCCTGGTGCGCATACCGCAGCTTGGGCCGAAAAGCGCCTGCCCTCTTGGGCTGCTGATGCTCGACAGCCTCATGCAGCAGCCGGGTAAGCACCGGGGTGGAGAGTTTGGCCGTTGCGCTGGCATGGGCTTCATCGATCGCCTTCCACAGCGGGCCCAAGCCCTGGCGCTTGAGGGCCGAAATCCGCGCAATGGCGGCGAATTTCAGAAAGGCCAGTCGCTGCTCGATCGAGCGCTCGAGCATTTGTCTCTGGTAGCTGTCAATCGCGTCCCACTTGTTGATCGCCACAACCACGGCGCGTCCGGACTCCAGGATGTAGCCCGCGATGTGCGCATCCTGGTCTCCAACGCCTTGCGTGGCATCCAGCAGGAGAACCACCACATGGCAGTCCGCAATCGCCTGAAGCGTCTTGACCACCGAAAACTTCTCGATGGCCTCAAAAACCCGCCCCTTGCGCCGCAGGCCTGCCGTGTCGATGATTTCATAGCGGCGGCCCTGACGCTCCAGCGGCACCTTGATCGCGTCCCGGGTGGTTCCCGGCATGTCGAAGGCCACAAGTCGCTCCTCACCCAGCCAGGTGTTGATGAGGGTCGACTTGCCCACATTGGGCCGCCCGGCCACGGCCAAACGCAGGGGCGCATCGCCCGGTTCCTGCGCCTGCAAACCGTGCAGATCTTCCGACTCGTCGGTCGCGAACTCCTCCAGGACCGCATCCAGCAGGCTGCGTATCCCCTGACCGTGCGAGGCGGATATGGGATGAGGCTCGCCCATTCCAAGTTCATGGAACTCGGCCAGCAAGGGCGAGTCGGCCATCCCTTCGGCCTTGTTGACAGCCAGGTGGGTGCGCTTATTGACTGACCGAAGGTAGCGCGCGATGTCCGCATCCTGCCCCGACAGGCCGGAGCGCACATCGACCACGAACACCACGGCATCGGCCTCGGCCACAGCCTGGCGGGTCTGTTTGGCCATCTCGGCGACCACCCCGGCGGGTTTGTGAGGCTCGAAACCGCCGGTGTCGATGACAATGAATTCGACGCCACCGTGGCGGGCATCGGCGTAGTGACGGTCGCGGGTCAGGCCCGCATAGTCCGCCACGATGGCGTCGCGGCTTCGGGTGATCCGGTTGAAAAGCGTGGACTTTCCGACGTTGGGGCGGCCGACCAGGGCGATGACAGGCTTCATGGCGCCCAGATCATTGAATGCAGGAACACCTGCTCAGGGTGTCCGCCAGGCGTAAACACCGCCCTTGCGCGTGACGGCCAGGAGCATCCCCCCGACCCCGCGCGGCGCGGCGTCAATGGCCGAGCCATCGGTGGTCAGGCGCATGACCGTCGTGCCGCTGGCCGGATTGATGACATGGACCATGCCCTGCGCATCACCCACAGCGACCCACTGGCCCCAAGTGCCTACGCCACCAAGCCCCCGGTGCAGAAGTCGCTCATGGCTCCAGAGCAGCTCGCCCGAATCGGCCCGCCAACCGCTCATCCGACCGCTGGCATCCGCCCCGACAACCGCCGCCTCGGTCCCACCCACCGCACCCACTCCGCCGACATTGCGAGTCCAGCGAATGGCGCTCCGGGCCACGTCAAGACAGGCGACAGCCAGTTGGAAGGCTCGCGCACACACGACTTCGCCCTGCCGATGGGCTGGCCCGACCAGATCAGCCAAGCGCTCCACTTCATTGGAGCCGCGAGGCGTGGCCATCGGAAGATCCCAGCGCACCGACCCACGGCTCGGATCCACGCCGATCAGCCTGGCACCCTGTCCAACCACCAAGGTGTCTCCCAGGGGCATCAGCACCCCGTGGAGTTGGACCGAAAGAGGGTCCACCGTGCGCTGCAAGCGCCAGAGGTAACGCCCGTCCAGCACATCGTAGGCCTCGACTGCACGATCCAGCCCCAGGACAAAGACGCGCTCGCCGGCCACCAGCGGCGCGGTGCTCGCTCGCGAGGTCAACCGCTTCCTCCAGGCCACACCGGAGGCGCGCACCACCACCAGCTCGTTTTCCACGGTCACCACCGCGGCGTGCTGCCCATCGAAGCCGACCCCCGCACTCAGACGAGCGCCAGCCTTTGCAGTCCACAAAATGTCAGCACGGTCCAGCGATCTCACCGAAACCGTGCCATCGGAGGCGGCCGTCGCCAACCGGCCTGCGGCAATGCCCGGCTGCATCGGGAAATCGGCACGACCGTCGGAGGCGGACCATGCCAGTGTGGCCGCCGCTGGTGCGCTCAGGCTTTCCAGTGCGGCGGGCTTGGGGTCGTTTGAAAACACCGAGCAACCGGAAACCATCAAACCGGCCGACAGAATCCACGCAAGCAACCCGTTGCCCCTGCCCCAACCGCTGCTGCGCATCATGTTGTCTCCCCGACGGCGCTGCCGGCGCCTGCAGACTTGCCCACCGCATCAGCAGCGCCCTTGGCCGGAGCGGGTGGCACCACTTCCGCAGGGTCAACGCCCAGAGACATCAGCTTGGCTTCGATGACCCGCCGGTAGTCCAGTTCAGGGGGCATGGCCTTGTAGGCCGCCCGCAGGGCCTGCTGCGCCTCCTCGGTGCGATTGAGCGCCAACAGCGCATCAGCCCGCCGATCCTCGACCAGCGGATCGAAGCCGGCCGAGCGGGCCAGGTCCAGCACCGCCAGGGCATCCTGCGGTTTGCCCTGATCGAGAAGCGCCGATCCCCAGCGCAGGCGAGCCAGGGTCTTGAGGCCGGGATCGGGCGCAGACTCGGCAACCCACTGCAGGGCCGCCATTGCCGGCTCGACACGATCCTTCTCGATCAGAACCTTGGCTGCAATCAGAGCGCCATGAGCGGACTGAGCGGTGGAGGGAAAGCGCGACTTGAGATCGACGAGGGCCGTCTCAACCCGGCTGAGCTCGCCGGCAAGGGCGGCGCGCTGCAACTCAGCCTGCAGCGCTGAGGCCTTGAGGCCCTGGTCCCTCTGCCACCAGTTCCAGCCGTTGTAGCCCGCAAAGCCCAACAGCACCAGAGTGACCAGCCAAGTCAGCAGGCTGCCGTGGCGACCCCAGAAAGCCTTGAGCTGGTCGAGTTGTTCCTGTTCCTGCAGATCGAGGGATGAGGCCATTGGGGGACTGTGGGTTGTTGGGGTTGGCGCGAGCGCCGATGGGACGGCCCTAGAGGGCCGCAGTTTCAGCGATTATCGTTCGGGCTGAGCAGTTCCCGCGCCCAGGCGTCAGCCGAGTCCAGGGGCCGAAGCCACTGCGCGGCATTGGGCTGACGGAGTGGTTTGACCGCAACCGAGCCGGCTTCGAGCTCTTCCTGTCCGAAGACCAGTGCGTATCGGGCCTGACTGGCGTCAGCCCGGCGGAACTGTGCCTTCATGCTCCCTGGCCCCTGGGTCGTCGACGGATTGAGAACCACGCGCACGCCGCCCTGCCGCAGCGCATCGAGGACCGCCATGATGCGCGGCAGTCCCGAGGGGTCTCCCACGACCGCATAGGCATCGGGCGGCTGGGGATCGGCCATGTGCCCGCTCGCCTGCAGCAGAAGCACCAACCGCTCCAGACCCAACCCCCAGCCCACGGCTGGCGCAGGCTTGCCGCCGAGCGCCTCCACCAAACCGTCGTAACGGCCTCCTCCGCAAACCGTTCCCTGCGCCCCCAGGCGATCAGTCACCCACTCAAAGACGGTGAGGTTGTAATAGTCCATACCGCGGACCAGTCGATGGTTGACCCGGTAATCGATGCCGCAGCCACGCAGAACGTCCTGCACACCCTCGAAGTGGGCCAGGGACTGCGGACCCAGAAAGTCCAGCAGCCGAGGCGCGGACTCAGCCACAGCCTGCACCGCAGGATGCTTGCTGTCCAGGATACGCAAGGGATTGGCCTGCAGCCGAGCCAGCGCCTGCTCGTCGAGCTCTGCGGCGTGCCTCTCGAAGTGCTCGATCAGGGCGCGCCGATGGGCGGCTCGCTCGGCCGGCTGCCCCAGGCTGTTGATCTCCAGCCGCAAGTCGCTGCCGACATCCAGGCCAAGCTCACGCCAAAGGGCGCGTGTCAGGAGGATGACCTCTGCGTCCACATCGGGCCCCGGCCACCCCAGAACCTCCACGCCCACCTGATGGAACTGCCGGTAGCGGCCCTTTTGAGGCCGCTCATGGCGAAACATCGGACCCATGTAGTAGAGCCGTTTGCCGCCCTCGTACAGCAGGTTGTGCTCGACGGCAGCGCGAACCACACCCGCCGTGCCCTCGGGCCTGAGGGTGAGCTGGTCGCCATTGAGCCTGTCCGAGAAGGAGTACATCTCCTTTTCCACAATGTCGGTGGCCTGGCCCAGGCCCCGCACGAAAAGTGCCGTGGGCTCGACGATCGGCGTGCGCACCGGCTCGTAACCCCAGCGGGACATGATGCTGCGGACACGATCGGCCAGCCATTCCCACCCGAGACTCTCTGGGGGCAGGAGGTCATTCATGCCCTTGACGCCAGCAATGCGCTCAGCCATATCGACGCCTGATGTAGTCCTGAACAAGCTGCTGAAACTCCGCAACGATGCCCTCGCCGCGCAGCGTCATCGCCTTTTGTCCATCGATGAAGACCGGTGCCGCTGGAGCCTCCCCGGTGCCCGGCAGGCTGATGCCGATGTCGGCGTGCTTGCTCTCACCCGGACCATTGACGATGCATCCCATCACAGCCACCTTGAGCCCCTCCACGCCAGGGTACTGCCGGCGCCAGACAGGCATCTGAGAGCGGAGATAGTCGTCGATCTGCTTGGCCAGTTCCTGGAAGGTGGTGCTGGTGGTGCGGCCACAGCCCGGACAGGCGGTCACGCTGGGATTGAAACGGCGCAGGCCGAGCGCCTGAAGGATCTCGAGTGCCACCACGACCTCCTGGGTCCTGGACTCGCCGGGCTGCGGAGTCAAGCTCACCCGGATGGTGTCGCCGATGCCTTCCTGCAGCAGCACACTCAGCGCGGC
>CAYYYC010000012.1:0-19180 GCA_964475695.1 uncultured Rubrivivax sp. | reverse complement strand
CTTGTCCTCGATGCTCGGGCAGTAGCGTGGGCCAACCCCCTCGATCACGCCCGTGAACATGGGGCTGCGGTCGAAGCCGCTGCGGATGATCGCGTGGGTGCTCTCGTTCGTGTGTGTGATCCAGCAGGAAATCTGGCGGGGATGCCGATCGGCCCCTCCCAGGAAGCTGAACACCGGCATCGGCGCCGGCGGCGGGCTCCCATCCAGGCCCGGCACTCCGTCCCCAGGCTGCTCGGCGCAGCGGCTGAAGTCGATCGTTCTTCCATCCAGGCGCGGCGGCGTTCCGGTCTTGAGCCGCCCTTGGGGCAGGCACAACTCCTTGAGGCGCGCCCCCACCACTCGGTCGCCTTCGATGATCAAGTCGTCCACTGACTGCTGAAAGATGTCCAGCCCGGGCTGGCTCTCAAGCCTTCGCCGGATGGCTGAGCGGTACAGCACACGATCGGCTTGGGCTCGGGTGGCGCGAACCGCCGGCCCCTTGCTGGCGTTGAGTACCCGGAAATGGATGCCCGACTCATCGGCCGCCTGGGCCATGGCCCCGCCCATGGCGTCGATTTCCTTGACCAGGTGCCCCTTGCCGATGCCGCCGATGGACGGGTTGCAGCTCATCTGCCCGAGCGTTTCGATGCTGTGGGTCAGCAGCAGGGTCTGGCACCCCATGCGCGCAGCCGCCAGCGCCGCCTCGGTCCCGGCATGGCCACCACCAACCACGATCACGTCATAGCGCTTGGGATGGAGCACGGCGTGTTGGCGCCTGAGCGCCAGAGAGTCGAAACCGCCTGATTTTAGGCGGCACGCCGGCGCCGCCAACCCCGTCCCATCGGCTCACACGTCGAGCGCCGGGTCTCCTGACCCGGCGCGCGGTTGCGGCACCTCAAGGCCGTCGCGGTGGCCCTTGAGCAGCGCCAAGTCCGGGCCTTTGAGGCCTTGGAGCCGGCCCGCCGGCTGACCACACTGCCGCTCCTGGTCGCGAAGGTCCAGAACAGGGCCCGAAGCCCCGCGAGGTGCACTCCACCCGCGAGTGCCCTCGGTATCGGTTCCACCCTCGCGGCCAGGTCAACCACAAACCACCCATCACACAGGGAGAAGGAAATGATGAAGAACTTGCTGTCACGGTTCTGCAGGGAAGAAGACGGCGCCTCGGCGATTGAGTACGGGCTGCTGGCCGCACTGATTGCCGTGGCCATCGTCGGCGGCGCGGGCTTGGTCGGGACCTCGCTGGACGCGCTGTTCCGCTCCGTGGCCGCCAGCCTCTAGGCGTGAGCGCTTGTGGCGGGCCGTCGGCGCCCAATCGCCATCGGCCCGCCACAGGCCAGCTGCCACCTCAGCCCTTCGTCGACTCTGAAGAAATGGGCCCGCACCTCACACCCCCGCCACGAGCATGACCGCCGGCCACCACCCCACCGCACTGACCCTGGCCTGGGCCGCCCTGGCCGCCCTGGTGCTGATCGCTGCAGCCAGCGACATGCGCCAGCGCCGGATTCCCAACCGCCTGGTCCTGCTGGGAGCCGCCAGCGCCGTGGCTCAGCAGGCCCTGCTGCCGGCGGGCCTGCACCCGGCCAGCGGCCTGCATCCCGGCACACCCGGGCTGGCGCAGGGGCTGTTGGCCGCTGGCCTGATGCTGCTGATCTCCGGCAGCCTGTGGCAACTCAATCTCTGGGGGGCGGGCGACGCGAAGTGGCTGACCGTCCTGGCCGCGCATTCCTCACCGGGACTGGCGCTGCTACTGCTGGTGCTGACCTTGCTGTGCGGCGGCGCACTGGCCCTGGTGTGGGTGGCGCTGCGCCTGCGCGGCCCCATGCCCTATGCCGTGGCCATCGCCGCCGGCGAGTTCGCCCTGATGCTCACCCTCACCCGAATGCCCGCCTGAGACGGCCCGCACCCCAAGGCAAGCCACAGACCCATGCAACTCAACCGACCCCTGATTGTTCTGGCCCTCGCCGGCCTGGCCGGCGTGATGGCCACCGCGATGGCGGCACGATGGCTGCGCACCCAGACCGCAGACCACGAGCCCCTGGTGGTGGCCAATGTGGAGATCCCGCTGGGCACGCCGCTGGATGCCTCCATGCTGACCACGATCCCGTGGCCCCCACGCGCTTGGCCTGATGGCGGCGCTTCCGACCCCGGCGCATTGCTGGGCCGTGTGGCCCGCACCCCGCTGGCGCGCCACGAGCCGGTGCTGCAGGCCAAGTTGGCCCCATTGGGGTCGCGCGGGGGACTGTCGGCGGCCATCACACCGGGAAAACGCGCACTGACGGTCAAGGTCAATGAAGTCATGGGCGTGGCCGGGTTTGCCCTGCCCGGCAGTCTGGTCGATGTCATGGTGCACACCCAGACCGACGGCGAGCGGCGAGCGGTCGACTCGGCGCTGTCCAAGATCGTCCTGGAGCGGATTCTGGTGCTGGCGGTCGCCCAGGATGCGGGCCGCGAGACCACCGCCCCGCGCGTGGCCAGCGCCGTGACCCTTGAAGTCACACCCCAGGAGGCCGAACGGCTTGACCTGGCCCGCAGCGTGGGCACCCTTTCGCTGGTGCTGCGCAATCCGGCCGATGGCGCGCCGGCCCAAACCCATGGCGCGCGCAAGCCTGACCTCGTGGCCGCTTCCGGCCGCACCGAGGAGGCGCCCGCGGCCCCAGCCCCGACGCGCAGCGCCGCCCCGCGCGCCCCGGTCCGAGGCGCAACCGCACCCGCTTCTGACGCGCCTGCGACCAGCAGACCCGCTGCGGCGACCCCGCCGGCGGCAGGCCAGGCCGAGCTCATCCGCGGCACGCAACGCAGCGTGGCCAGTTGGTGAGCGCCCGGCCGCGAATCCGTTGTTGACGAATCCACGATGACCCCGAAAAGGACAGCTGTGAGCACAAGCCCCGAGCGCCCCGCAACCCGTTGGACGCAGGTCCCCACCGGCCCGAACCCAATCCGATGCCTGAAGACATCCGCCCCCGCGACGCGCTGCGGAACGCCCGGGCCCGTGGCGGTCCGGGGCCCGGTTCTGCGTTGGCTGCGCCTGGGCGCGCAGTGGGGCGCGGGTCTGGCGATGAGTTGGGGCCTGGCCGCTCAGGCTTCGGACAGTCCGCTGGAGACGCCGCGCCAGCTCACCCTGCAGGCCGGCAGCTCGTTGGTGGTGCCGCTGCCGCATGCGGTGGAGCGGGTTTCGGTGGCGCAGCCCGGCGTTGTGGACGTGGTGATGACCGGCCCGCGTGAGCTCTACCTCCTGGGCCGGGGCATCGGGGCCTCGAATGTGATGCTGTGGACCCGCGGCAGTGGCCTGGCGGTGATCGATGTTCAGGTGGAGATGGATGTTCGCGCCCTTCAAAGACAGATGCAGAGCCTGCTGCCCCAGGAAAACGCGCTGCAGGTGCAGGCTGCGGCCGACTCGGTGGTGCTGTGGGGCACGGTGAGCAGCATCGTCAAGGCCGAACAGGCCGTGGCCCTGGCCCAGGGTCATGTGCGCGCCCTGGCCAGGCAGGCGCAGTCGGCGGTCCCCGCCGCCGGGCAAGCCCCGACGGGAGCGCCCGGCAGCGGCGGGGCCGCGGCCACACCGGGCCAAGCCCTGGGCGGCAGCGCGCCGCATGTCATCAACCTCCTTCAGATCCGTCAGCCGCAACAGGTGATGCTGGAGGTCAAGGTGGCCGAGATCTCGCGCAACCTGCTGGACCAGTTTGGGGTGAGCCTGAACCTCAGCCGGGTGTCGGGCTCCATGAGCTATGGGCTGGTGACACAGGCGCTGCAGGATGTCTTTGGCCGACTCTTGGTGGGTGGCCGCAGCGGCAGCCTTTCGGTGGACGGCAAGGCCCAGGACGGCTTGATCAAGGTGCTGGCCGAGCCCAACATCGTGGCCCTCAGCGGGCAGGAAGGCAGCTTTCTGGCCGGCGGCAAGGTTTTCATTCCCGTGGCCCGCGACTCCAGCGAGGGCCGCGCCACCGTCACCCTGGAGGAGAAGGAATACGGCGTGGGCCTTCGGTTCACGCCCCAGGTTCTGGAGGGGGACGTCGTGCAGCTGCGCGTGGCCCCGGAGGTCTCCGAGCTCACCCGCACCGGATCGCCCTTCCTGAGCAGCGGCGGCGTGACCACGGTGTTGCCGAGCTTCACCACGCGACGGGCCTCCACCACGGTGCAACTGCGCGACGGCCAGAGCTTGGCCATCGCCGGGCTGATCAAGAACATCAACACCGAGACGCTGACGAAGTTTCCCTTCCTGGGCGATGTGCCGATCCTGGGGGCCTTGTTTCGGTCTACGGAATTTCAGCAGGACCGCTCTGAAGTGCTGTTCATCATCACGCCTCGGCTGGTCAAGGCCCTGCCCGAGGCGCTCGCGCAACCGGGCCAGGCCAGCCCGCTGGATGCGCAGGAGGCACGCCGGCTTCAGCGGCTCAATCCAGACGCCGAGCCCGATCGCGCGCTGCCCGATTCGCAGGAGGCCCAGCTCGCGATCCCGGCGCGCCGCAGCAGTGCCTCGCGCTCGGTGTCCATGCCTGGGGAGCCGGCCGCCACACCGGTCCCGCCCGTGCCCACGCCGGGCCGCTGAGGCGATGTTGCCCGTCGCCCGGGGCCAGCGGGGGGCCTCTGCCCTCGTGCTTGCGCTTTGCCTGCCGGCGCTGTTGGGCATGATCGCCCTGGCGCTCGATCTCAGCCGCGCCTACGTGCTCAAGGCCGAATGGCAAAACGCGATGGATGCCTGCGCCCTGGCCGCCAGCAGCGCTCTGACGGGCGCCGACGACCCGCGGATCTTCGATGTGGCGCGCGCCCATGCCATGGCTCTCGTCGACACCCAGGCGCAAGGCCAGGCCGCGCGCCCCAGTGCGTCCTTCAACCGCGTTTTCCTGCAGACCGAAGTGCCTGGCGCCTCGTCGCTGGAGGTGGCCTTTTCGGCGCAGATCGATGGCCCCTTCGTGGCCGCCACCTCCGGCCAGACGATGGGGCTTTCGCCTGCGCAGGCGCGCTACGTCCGCTGCCAAAGCCTCGACATGCCTCGGGCCCTGTGGATGATGCCGGTGCTGCAGGCCATGGGCGTGGGCGTGATGAGCCACCTGACGGTTTCAGCGCAGGCCGTGGCCGCCTTGAGCGGCGCGCAGGATGTCTGTGCCATGCCCTTGGCCGTCTGCGCTGCCCCCGGGTCCACGGCCGCCCAGAATTGGGGCCTGACCGCCGGACGCCGGCTCACCTCGGTGGACAACCCCAACGCGGGCTACGGCAGCGGCAATTTCGGTTGGGCCGACTTCAGTCCGCCCAACGGCGGCGCCTCGGAGCTGTCCGCGCTGCTCCAAGGCCAGGGGGCCTGCGGCGTCAAAGTGGGACAGCCCATCGGCCAGCCCGGGCAGGTCAGTTCCATCGGCCAGGCCTGGAACACCCGCTTCGGCGTCTACGCGTCCTCCAACGAAGCCATGAGCGCTGCGCCGGACTACACCGGTTGGGGTTATGCGCAAGGGGGCAACAACCTGGCGGACTATCTCGCGCGCCGCACGGCCCGATCGGCGTTCCAGGGGCAGGTGGGAGGCGGCGTGGTCAGCCTCAGCAGCCAGGACCATGCGCGGCTGGGCGCCCAGCGGCGGCTCGTCACGGTGCCCATCGTGAACTGTTCGCTTTGGAATGGCGGCCGCGGCAGTGCCACCCCCGGTGTCCTGGATCTGGCCTGCGTCCTCATGCTCGCGCCGGTGAAGACGGGCAGTCGGCCCAGCGGGCAGGGGGTGTCGGCCAGCTTCGATGTGGAGTACCTCGGACGGGCCGGCTCGGCCGGCGCTCCGTGCGCCACCCACGGCGCGGTGGGCAGCGACACCGGCCCCCTGGTCCCCGGCCTGGTCCAGTAGGCGCAACGCGGCCCCGCCCAAGCCTCATGAGTCCTCACGCCACCACCCCGCCGGCAAACCGGCAACTCGGCCTGGCCGCGCTGGAATTGGCGCTCATGCTGCCCCTGCTGCTGATCCTCCCCGCGTCCGCATGGGACCTGGGGCGCGCGGTGATGCAGACCGAGCGTTTGCATCATGCGGTGCGTGCAGCGGTGCGCCATCTGGCCACGGGCGATGCAGCCGATCCGCTGCGCCAGGAAGAGGCGCGCCGGATGGCGGTCTACGGCCGCATGCAGGGCTCGGGCGCGCCGATCGTGCCGGGGCTTCAAACCTCGATGGTCGACATCCTGGAGCCTGCGGCCTCCCCGGGCCTGCGCTCGGTGGCGACACCGCAAGGCCCGGTTTCGCTGGTGACGGTGGAGATTCGGGGCTTGCGGTTCGAGCCGTTGCTGTTGCCCGCGGCTGCCGGCTTCGTCTTTCGACCGGTCAGCCTGACCCTGGTCTACCGATTCATCTGAGCCCCGGCCATGAGCACCCCCTACACGCGAGTCGGGTCACGCCTTACAGCCCGGGCAGGGCTGCCCGGGCGTGCGCAGGGCGGCGCCGCGGTGGAGCTGGCTTTGGTCCTGTGGGTGATGGTGGCCTTGGTGCTTGGCGTGATGGACCTGGCCCGCTGGCTCGCTGCGGCGGCCTCCTTGGCCGAAGCCGCGCGGCTGGGCGCGCGCACCGCCGTGGTCTGCGATCTGCAGGACCCGCAGGTCATCGCCCGAGCGCTGAGCCGCCTGGTGGGCCCGCGGGCTTGGGCACAGCCGCCCACAGTCACCGTCACCGCCGAGCCCCTGGGGTGCACCCACGCCACCTGCCAACGGGTGCGCGTGAGTCTGCAGGGCGCCTCGCTTTCAAGCCTGCTGCCCTGGTGGGGTGGCAGCCTGCCGCTGCCCGCCACCGAGACGGAACTCCCGCGCGAAAGCCTGAGCAGCCAACTCAATGGAAGGAACAACCCGCAATGCCAGTAGCCACACAGCCATCACCATCGACAGGATCCGCCGGACGACTCGCACCCGTGGTGGGACTCACCGGCGCCAAAGGGGGCGTGGGCACCACACTGTTGGCCAGCAGCCTGGGCTGGTCGCTGGCTGAGCAGGGGCTGCGGGTGGTGTTGATGGACATGGACCGCCTCAACGGCCAGGCCGCGCTGCACCTGTGCGAGCGAAATGCCGGGCCGACGCTGCGCGAAGCGCTGCTGCTGATCGAGCGCCTGGATGAAACCCTGCTGGACACGCTGCTGACGCCGTGCGGCGGCGGGCTGCGCCTGTTGCCGGCACCGCGCCAGTGGCTGCCAGCCCAGGATGAGCCGGCCTGCTCGGCCGCGCACCTCACCCACCTGGTGCGAACGGCCCGCGCGCTGGCGGATGTGGTGCTTCTTGACCTGCCGGCCTCTGCGCTCGCCGATGAATCTCTTCTGCCGCTGCTGGCGGCCGCCGATGAAGCCGTTCTTGTCGGCGAGCCCACCTTGCCGGCGACCTTCAACGCCCGACGCGGTTGGGCCACCCTGCTCCAGGCCCGATCTGGCGCCAGAGACGGCCGCCCGGCCGGCGCCTGCCGCTTCGTGCTCAACAAGGTGGCGCGGCACCACGCCCTGCCCGTCGAACAGGTCCGCAGAACCATCGGCCTGGACGAGGGAACGGGCCTGTGGCAGGAACTGCCCCGCAGCGACGCCGCAGCCGCCCAAGCCACCTACCAAGGCCGGGCCGTGGGCGCAGTCGATGGCCGAGACCCCCTGGCACGCGCACTGGCCCGCTGGGCCGAGCAGTGGGCGCAAGGCTCGGGCGCGCTGCAGGCTCAACGCCCTGCGGGCTGGCGTGAGCGTTTGCAGAGGTGGGCCCAATGAGCGCCCTGGCCTACACCGACCTGCGGCGCGAGCTCTACCGCCGGGTGATCGAGCGCGTGGATCTCGAGGCGCTGCGTGCGCTGGAGCCGACCCGGCTGCGCGGGGAGTTGCGGCAGCTCGCCCAGCGGCTGCTCGAGGACTCGAGCCTGCCGTTCAATGCGGCAGAGCGTGCGCAGGTGGTCACCGACATCGAGCACGAGGTCATGGGCATGGGGCCGCTGGAGCCGCTGCTGCAGGACGAGGAGGTCAGCGACATTCTCGTCAACGGCCCCTCACAGGTGTGGATCGAGCGCCACGGCCGGCTTCAGGCCACCGTTGTGCGCTTCGACGACGAGCCCCACCTGCGGCGCACGATTGACCGCGTCGTGGCCCGCGTGGGGCGGCGGGTCGACGACCACAGCCCCATGGTCGATGCGAGGCTGCCCGACGGCTCGCGCTTCAACGCAATCATTCCCCCCCTGGCGCTGGATGGCTCGGCCGTGTCGATCCGCAAGTTCGCGCGCCAGCCGTTGACGATGCATCGGTTGGTCGAGCTGGGCTCGTTCACGGCCGAGATCGGCCAGCTGCTGCAGGCCATCGTGCAGGCCAAGGTCAATGTGCTGATCTCGGGCGGCACGGGCAGCGGCAAGACCACCCTGCTCAACATCCTGTCGGCTGCCATCCCTGCACACGAGCGCGTGGTGACCATCGAAGACGCCGCCGAGCTGCGCCTGCAGCAGCCGCATGTGGTGCGGCTGGAAACCCGCCCACCCAACACCGAGGGCGTGGGTGAGGTGAGCCCGCGCGCGCTGGTGCGCAACGCGCTGCGGATGCGCCCCGACCGGATCATCCTCGGGGAAGTCCGTGGGCACGAGGCTTTCGACATGCTGCAGGCCATGAACACCGGCCACGAGGGCTCCATGGCCACGGTGCACGCCAACACGGCGCGCGACGCGCTGCTTCGGGTGGAGAACATGGTCTGCATGGGCCCCTCGGCCATGGGATCCCGGGTGGCCCGGCAGCTGATCGCTTCGGCGTTGTCGGTGGTGCTTCAGGTGCAGCGGCTCTCGGACGGCTCGCGCAGGCTGGTCAGCGTTTCCGAGATCACAGGCCAGGAGGGCGAGACGCTGCTGATGCAAGACCTCCATGTCTTCGAGCCTTCGGGCTTGGACCCCCAGGGACGGGTGCTGGGCGAGTTTCGCGCCACCGGCGTGCGGCCGCAGCTCGAGGCCCGCCTCAAGGCGCACGGCATCGATCTGCCGGCCTCGCTGTTCGAGCCCAGACGAAGGGCTGCCTGACCATGGGCGGCGGCACTTTTCCACCGATCGACTGGCTTTCACTCGGCCTGTTGGCTGCGGCCTTCCTCGCTGCGGCGTTGGCCATCGAAGGCCTGGTGCTGTTGTGGCAGCAGACGCGCAGCCCTGCGGTGCAGCGCCTTCGCCGGCGGCTGCGGGCCTGGCTGCCGGACTCCGGCGAGCCAGGCGGGCGGCTGGGGGGCCGGCGGGGCGGCTCGCCCGCGTGGCTGCAGGGCAATGGCGTGGAGGGCACGCACCTTCAAGGTCTGGCTCGCCTGTTGGTGCAGGCCGGTGGATCCTGGTCGCCCCCGGCGTTTCTGTGGCTTTGCGCCGTGCTGGCGCTGCTGGCCGCGTTGGGGGTGTTGGGGTGGCAGGCCCTGGGCCCGCCCTGGCCCGGGCCGGCCGGCGGCTCGGCCTCGGGAACACTGACCTCCTGGGTCATTGTCGTGGCCGCCGCGCTCGCCGCGGGCTTGGCCCCCGTGGCCCTGCTGACGCTGCACAGCCGCCGCCGGATCAAGGCCGTCGTCGAGCAGTTGCCCGACGCGTTGGACCTGTTGTCGCGCGCGCTGCGCAGCGGGCATGGCTTTTCTGCGGCGATGCAGATGGTGGCTCAGGATGGCCCCAAGCCCTTGGCCGAAGAGTTTGGCCGGGTGGAGGAAGTCATCGCGCTGGGCGGCGATGCGGATGCGGCTTTCGATTCCCTCGCCCAGCGGGTTCCCGTCAGCGAAATGCGGTTTTTCGTCATGGCCGTTCGCCTGCAGCGCCAGACCGGCGGGCAGCTTGCCGAGGTGCTGGGCAACATCGCCCACCTGGTGCGTCAGCGGCAGCAGCTTCAGGACAAGGTGCAGGCCCTGACCGCGGAGGGGCGCCTGTCGGCCAAGATCCTCGGCGCCTTGCCCCCGGTCACCGCCGGGGTGTTGCTGCTGGTGCGGCCCGAGTTCATCGCCCTGCTGTGGCGCGACCCGGCGGGGCTGCAGTTGCTGCAGGCCAGCGTCGCCCTCATGGCACTGGGCGGCGTTTGGCTTTGGCAGCTCACGCGGATCCGCGTCTGAGTGCCTCACCCCCGGAGTCGCCCACACCCATGAAACCCACCCCCGGCCCGCTCGATGCATCCACCCGCCCCGCCTGGCAGCGCCTCATGGAGCCCTTGGCGCGGCTGGCCGTGCCCCGGCCCTCACCCCAGGAAGAGGCCATCGACCCAGGCGCTCGGGCTCAGGACCCGGGCCTGTTCGTGCCGCAGGCGCATCGCCAGAGGTTTGCGCAGGCGGGCCTGCGGGGGCGATCGGCACCGGTTGCGTTCTATGCCACCAAGGTGGCCTTGGCGCTGGGCCTTCCGCTGCTGGCCTGGGTGGGCTTGAGCACCGTGGGACGGGGGCCGTCCGATGCGTTGGGCGTGGGCCTGCTGCTGGGCGCAGCGCTGTTGGGCCTGCACCTGCCTTCCCTGTGGCTGCAAAGGCGCATCGCCCGGCGGCAGCGTGAGCTGTTGGCGGCCTTCCCGGATGCGATCGATCTGGTGATTGTGTGCATCGGGGCGGGGCTGGGTCTGGACGCTGCGCTGCAGCGCAGCGGTCGCGACTCGGCAATGCGCAGCCCCGCGCTGGCCGAAGAGCTGGAGCTGCTGGCCGCGGAGTTGCGCCTGGGCGTGGCCCGCCCCGATGCGCTGCGGCACCTGGCGCAACGCACCGGCGTCGAGGAGATCCGCAGCTTCGCCACGATGTTGGTGCAGACGGAAAGGCTGGGCACGGGCATCGCCGATGCGCTGCGGGTTCATGCGCAGTCGATGAGGCTGCGGCGCCAGCGACGGGCCGAAGAGGAAGCGGCCCAGTTGCCGCTCAAGATGTTGTTCCCGCTGATCTTCGCGCTGTTTCCGGCCTTGCTGGTGGTTCTGATGGGGCCCGCGGTGATCAGCCTGGTGCGCCAGATCGCCCCCCTGGTGGGCGGCGGGGCCTGAGCGGGAGGATGCCGGCGCGATAAGCTCGCCGGGATGAGCGAAGACACCCCCGGCCACAAGCCCATCGAGGCGCCCGCGCTGCAGGCCCTGCGGCAACGCAACATCCCGTCGGCACAGCAGGAGGTGCGGGCGCCGAGACCGCAGACGCCCTACGATGGCCCGGGCAGCGCCTACCGGCTGGCCTTTGGCGACACCGAGTTCCTGCTGCGTGAGGAACTGCGCCCGGTGCGCATGCAGCTCGAGCTGCTCAAGCCCGAGCTCATCCAGCAGGAACAGGGTGTGCAGGCCACGGTGGTGATCCAGGGCTCGGCGCGCATCGCCAGCCCCGATGAGGCCGCACAGCGTCTGGAGGCGGCTCGGCGCAGCGCCGACCCCTTGGCCGTTGCCCGCGCCGAGCAGGCGGTGGCCATGAGCCGCTATTACGATGAGGCACGGCGTCTGGCAGCCATCGTGACCGAGCGCAGCCGCAGACTGCGCACCCCGCTGCATGTGGTCACGGGGGGCGGGCC
This sequence comes from uncultured Rubrivivax sp., assembly GCA_964475695.1. Taxonomy (GTDB): domain Bacteria; phylum Pseudomonadota; class Gammaproteobacteria; order Burkholderiales; family Burkholderiaceae_C; genus RFTU01. The sequence goes on along the minus strand of CAYYYC010000012.1, from coordinate 7,772 downwards.
GGGAATCATGGAAGCGGGCAACCGCGGCGCGCACGATGTCGGCGGCCCCAGCATCGGACTCAACATTGTGCTGCCTCATGAGCAGGCCCCCAACCCATACATCACGCCCGAGCTGTGCTTTCAGTTCCATTACTTCGCGCTGCGCAAGATGCACTTCGTCATGCGCAGCGTCGCCGTGGTGTGCTTTCCGGGGGGCTTCGGCACCCTCGATGAGCTGTTCGAGACACTCACGCTGATGCAGACGGGCAAGAGCCGCCGCCGACCGATCCTGCTGGTGGGGCGGCAGTTCTGGGAGCGATTGATCAACCTGCAGCACCTGGTGGACAGCGGAATGGTCAGCCCGGGCGACATCGAACTGGTCCAGTATGTGGAGACCGCCCAGGAGGCCTGGGACCGGCTCAACGAGCACTACGGTTTCGAGGCTTCGGGGTCCATGGAGCCCGGCCAGGGCTTGCATGAGGAAGACATGTAGGACAGGCCGGCGCGGCCGGCCTCAGACCCCGAGACCGGCCACCGACACCAGCGCCTGCGCCGCGCCGATCAGCGCTGCCAGCCCCAGCACCGGCATCGCTGCCCAACCCCGGCCAATCATCAGCCAGCCGGCGGCCAGCCCGATGGCTGCGGCACGCAGGTCCATCGCGCCGTGCAACCCCGGCGGCCACAGCGCCTGACGCCCGAACTCGAGGGCGAGGCTGAGAATCACGCCCACCACCGCCGCCGTGATTGCCGTCAGTGGTGCATTCCATCGGCTGCGACCCTGCAATCGCTCCACCCAGGGCCCCCCGGCCAGAATGAAGGCAAACGAGGGCAGGAAAGTGAACCAGGTGACCAGCAGCGCGGCCGCCACGCCGGCACACAGGCGATGCTCGGGCCCAAAGAGCGCCTGGCCCCAGGCCCCAAGGAAGCCCACGTAGGCCACCACCATGATCAGGGGACCCGGCGTGGTTTCACCCAGCGCCAGGCCGTCCATCATCTGGCCCGCGGTCAGCCAGCCATGGCCGTTGACCGCCCCCTCGAACACAAAGGGCAAGACCGCATAGGCGCCGCCGAAAGTCATGAGCGCAGCCTGGGTGAAGAACCAACCCATGCGGGTCAGCGTGGCGTCCCACCCCAGGCCCAGCACCAAGGCACCGAAGCTGACCAGCCACAGCAGAAGAAACGCCGCCAAAGCCAGCACCGTGGACCGCCACAGCGCCGGACCTGCGGCCGGCGGCTCTGCGCTGCCCCCCGGGCCCGAGGAGCCTGAGCCATGCGCCACGCCCACGACAAAGGCGCGCGGCCAACGCTCGTTGGCCAAGGCGCCGACCAGGGCAGCGCCGATCACCACCAGCGCGAAGGGAATTCGCAGGATGGCCAAGGCCACCAAGGCCGAGCCTGCGATGCACCACAGCAGCGGATGCCCGAGCGAGCGGCGGCCCATGCGCCAGGCGGCCGCAGCCACCACAGCCACCACCGCGGGCTTGACCGCATCAAGCACTGCCGTGACCGCCGGCTGCTGCCCCTGGGTGGCGTAGAGCCAGGACAGGGCAATGAGTATGAGCAGCGCGGGCAGGATGAACAGCAGCCCGGCCGCCAACCCACCACGAACGCCGTGCAGGCTCCATCCGATGTAAGTGGCCAACTGCTGCGCTTCCGGTCCCGGCAGCAGCATGCAGTAGTTCAGCGCATGGTCAAAACGCCCCGGGCTGATCCAGCGCCGGCGCTCCACCAGTTCCTGGTGCATCAGCGCAATCTGTCCTGCGGGCCCGCCGAAGCTGACCCATCCCAGCTTGAGCCAAAAGGCCAGCGCGGTGGAGAAGGTGGGCGGGCACGCCTGCGGTTCGGCAGCGCCCGGCGACCCCGGCATCGTCAGGCCTTGATCAGGCCTTGGCATGTCTGGCGCTGGCCGTCGGCGGCCGACACCCCGGCGCACACGCCCTGAAGCTGCTGCTGCAGCCGCTGAATCACCGCCGCCTGAGCGGGCCCCTTGTTCCAGTCCTTGAGCTTGGAGGCCACCCGCTGCAGCGAGCGGGCACTGCGCTCGTGGAACGACGCGCTGTCCTGTGCCGCTTCACGCAGGAGTTGGGCAGCCAGCGACTCGATGCGCGCGGCATCCTGGGGCGCCAGATCCACCAGAGCCACGAAATAGCCCGCGCCCCACTGCAGCCGTGTGGCCGGGCCCACGCTCTTGTCGAAGGACTCCTGATACCAGCGCAGCGCCTCGCTGACCCGGCCCTGCCTGCGGGCGTTGGATCCCAGCTGACTCATCAGGTAATAGGGCGAGTGGGTGCGCGCCAGATTGGACTTGAGCAGCGCATCGCTGTCCTCCCACAGGCCGGCCTGGCCAAGCAGGTAGGCCGCCGAGGTGATGACCGCCTGACGCTCGTAGCCGTCGGTGATCTCCCGGTCCATGAGTTGCGCATGATCGCGCGCCGTCTTCACGAGCGCCTCAGGAAGACGGGGGCGAAGCGTGTCACGGCCCTGGCCGAGGCGGGACAGCGACACCCGCTCGATCACCACCTGGGTTCGGTCACCGCGCGACAGCGCCGCATCGGCCTGGACACGCACCAGCGCCGCATCCATGCGGGCCGCCAGGGCCGTGCGCTCGGGCGAGCCTTCGTCGGTGAGCACCTGGACCATCCTCGCGCCACCGCCGGTCAGGACATCCAGGTGCAGTTTGGTGGCGACGGGGTCCGCCAGCACAGCCAGCACGCGCTCACGCAAGGCCGCATCGGGCTTGAGCCCGCGGCCCTCGTCGCTGGAGGCCAGGGCCTTGAGCCAAAGCCGGGTGGCGACCTCGGCATGAGCCGCGGGCGCCTTCCCGGCCAACTCCGCCAGCAGGTGGGGGCGATCGGCCGGGCTGGAGAGCTGCGACTCATCCGTCTCCCAGGAGTAGTAGGCCAGCGTGCGCCATTCATTGGCCGACATCGCCTTGCCTGCACGCGCATCGGCGAGCACCTGCCTGATCGGCCGGCCGCCGGCCAAGCCGGCGCGCAGCACCGCCATCACCTGCTGCGCATCGGCCTCGCCGGGCAGGCGGGTGATCTCCGCCCCTTGCGGGTTCATCAGAATCACCGTGGGGTAGCCGCGCACCTTGAATCGGGCCCCGAGCTTCTGCGCGCCGGGCCGATCGCCATCCACATGCACCGCCACAAAGTCACGCGCCTGGATCGCAAAGTCCTGGGAATTGAAAAAGGTGGCCTTGAGCTGGTTGCAGGGGGGGCACCAGGTGGCGCCCCAATAGAGCAGCACCGGCTTGCCCTGGCTGCGGGCCTGCGCGAAGGCGCGCTCGATGTCCGCATCCTGGGCTGCGGGCACCCAGGCCACATTCTTCGAGGGCGGGTTGATCGAGGTCGGGGCCGGCGCATTGGCCAGGGCGGCGGTGACAGCGGTGGCGGCGCACAGGGCCCCCGCGATCCAGGCCCCGCGGCCGGGGAAGCTGATGGTGTTCATGCGCCCAAGGATGCCACAGCCGGCGCGGGGCTGCCGGCCTTTCCCGAGCGCGGATCGGGCGAGCCGTCTACAGTCGACCCATGAAGACAAACCTTGTGAATCGGCCCCGAGGCATCGAGGCCCTGGTGCCCGGCACGCCCACCTCGGATGGGGCGGGTGTCAAGCTCAGTCGCGTGTTGACCCAGCAGTGGCAGCGGCGGCTGGATCCCTTCCTGATGCTCGACCACTTCGGCAGCGATGACGCGGCCGACTACATCGCCGGGTTTCCCGACCATCCCCACCGGGGCTTCGAGACCGTGACCATCATGCTGCAGGGCCGCATGAGGCACCGCGACAGCGGCGGGCACGAGGGCCTGATCAGCGACGGCGGCGTGCAGTGGATGACCGCAGCCAGCGGCCTGGTGCACAGCGAAACGCCCGAGCAGACCGAGGGTCGCATGGACGGGTTTCAGCTGTGGCTGAACCTGCACAGCAGCGACAAGATGGGGCCGATCGGCTATCGCGACATCGAAGACGGCGCGATCCCCCGGTGGCAGGGCGATGGCGCGACCGTTCGCATCATCGCCGGGCACTGCCAGGGGGTGGCTGGCGCGGTGCAGCGGCCCCGCACCGAGCCGGTCATCCTGGACATCTCCCTGCAGCCGAACGCCCGTTTCGAGCACGCTCTGGCGCCCCGCATGAATGCGTTCGTCTACATCCACAGCGGTGGCGCACGCATCGGCGAGCACGGCACCCGGCCACGCCACATGGCGGTGCTGGACAACGCGGCCGACAGTGACGGCGTGGTGCTGATGGCCACTGAGCAGGGGGCCCGACTGCTGCTGATCGCCGGCCTGCCCCTGGGCGAGCCGATCGCGCAACACGGGCCCTTCGTCATGAACACCCGCGAGGAGCTGATGCAGGCTGTCGAGGATTACCAGGCCGGTCGCCTGGGCTCGATCAAAGCCGCAGCTTGAGGGGAGGGCAGCGGCTCAGGCCCCACCGAACGGCCGCACGCCGATGAGGGCCGCGTGGGCCCAGAAGGCAAAGACCGCCCACGCCAGCACGCCCACAGCCACGCAAAGCACGAGTGCGAACGGACGGGCTTCCACAGGGGCCGGGGGAGACTCCCGGTCCCGCCGCCGAGCGGCCCGAAAAACCAGAACCGACCAAGCCAGGAACCCTCCGAACAGCAGCACGTCGGCGGCGTTGCCATTGGACAGCAGGTGGGCCAACGCCCAGGCCTTGACCGCCAGGGTCATCGGGTGGCGCAGCCGCGCCTTGATGGCATTGCGGGGCACATAAGCCGCCGCCAGCAGGATGAACGCCGCCAGGGTCAGCAGTGATGCGACATGGCGCAGGCCCATCGGCGGCATCCACAGCACAACGGGCTCAAGCCTGGCCTGTCCGTAGCCCTTGACCATCAACACCAGGCCCACCAGTGAAGCCAGCGAATACGCGCCCTTCCAGGCCATGGGCCCCAGGCGGGCGATCAGCCGCCCCCGCAGCCCTTCGCCCCCGACTCGCACACTGTGAACGCCCAGAAAGACCACCAGGCCAAGGATCAACTGTTCCATATCACCTCCCGAGACTACTTGGCCTGTATGGCGTTGACGACGGTCACGTTTGTGCGCGGCAGATGGGTCAGTCCGGTGGCAAGGTCAACCCTCACGGGCACCCTGCTGAGCCTGTCGATCAGATCCATGCCCTCAACAACCACCCCAAACACCGCATAGCCCGGCTGATCCGGGCCTTGGTAGTCCAGCGATGGGTTGTCGTTGACGTTGATGAAGAACTGCGATGTGGCCGAGTTCGGGTCCCCCGTGCGGGCCATCGCAATCGTGCCCCTGAGATTGGACAGCTGCGTGTTGACCTCCAGCGCAATCGGCGCCTGCGTGGGCGCCTTGACCCTGGGGCCGCTGGTGTAGCCCCCGCCCTGGACCACAAAACTCTCGATCACCCGATGGAAGAGCGTGGAGCGGTAGAAGCCGGCGTTGACATACTCGAGGAAGTTGATGGCCGTCTTGGGCATCCGTTTGGGGTCCAGCCTGAGCGTGATCGGCACCGCTGTGGCATCAACCCCCTGAATCACCATCACGACCTCGGGCTCGGGCACATTGACCTGCAGACGTGCGACATCGAGCGAGGAGGCGTTTTGTGCCCGAATGGTCATCGGTCCGACATCGACCACCTTGCAGGTGAACCGCCGGGTGAGCGAGTCACCCCCCTCAAGCTCGACGACATCAACGCAGCCGGAATCCACCCTCACTTGCAAGCCTCGATCCAGGCCAGACCCCAACACGGTCACGGTCATCGTCTTGCTGAAGGCCGCCGACGAGGCGCTCATGGTGCTGACAAGAACGCCCTCGTTGCCCCCGCCGCAAGCCGCCATCCCAAAAATCATGGGGCCCAGGAGAAGGACTCTGCGGAGGCGAACCGGCGATCGTCGGGAGAGTGCGCGCGAAACGGTGGCGAAAGACATGGGCGGGGATTCGGAGGCGTGGGCAACCATCTTATCGGCTCCGGCCGCCGCAGGGTCGCTGCCGCGCCGGCGCGGGCGGGGGCGCCTAGCGCGGCGCGATGGCCAGTCGGCCCGACCGCGCCTGCAGCGTCTGGTCCAGGAGGCCCACCGCCGCATGGATCGCTGAGATGGTGGGCGTGGGCACGCCGGTGATTCGCCCCAGCTCCACCACCGAGCCCACCAGGGCGTCAAGCTCCAGCGCGCGCCCGGCCTCCACATCCTGCAGCATGGAGGTCTTGTGCGCGCCCACGGCCTGTGCTCCGGCGATGCGCTGCTCCAGCGACACCTTGAACTGCACGCCCAGCTGCTGCCCGATGGCCTGCGCCTCGCGCATCATGTTGGCCGCCAGCTCGCGCGTGGCCGGATTCAGGCAGATCTCCTCCAGGGTGGCGTGGGTCAGGGCGCTGATCGGGTTGAAGCTCAGGTTGCCCCAAAGCTTCACCCAGATCTCGCTGCGAATGTCCTTGCTCACCGGCGCCTTGAAGCCCGACTCCATCAGGGCCTTGGACAAGGCCTCGATGCGCGGGCTGCGGGAGCCGTCGGGCTCACCCAGGGTGAAGCGGTTGCCCTCGATCACCTTGACCAGGCCCGGCTCAAGCAGCTCGGCTGCCGGGTAGACGACGCTGCCGATCACCCGCTCGGGCTCGATGAGCTGCGCCAACAGCCCGCCCGGGTCCACGCTCTCCAGGCGCTGGCCTTCGAAAGGCCCGGCCAGCCTGTGGAAGTACCACCAGGGCACGCCATTGATCATCGTCACCAGCACAGTCTCGGGCCCGAAGAGGCCGCGCAGGCCCGGCAGCAAGTCCTTGACCTGGTGCGCCTTGACCGTCAGCAGCACGGCGTCCTGCGGCCCGGCTTGGGCCATGTCCTGCTCGGCCTGCACGGTGCTCGCGTGCAGCGTGCTGCCATCCTCCAGAATCAGGCGAAAGCCCTGCTCCCGAATGGCCTGCAGATTGCGGTTTCTCGCAATGAAGGTGACTTCGTGGCCCGCGTGGGCCAGGCGGGCGCCGAGATAGCCCCCGATGGCGCCGGCGCCGACGATGGCGAACCTCATGACGGGCTCCGCCTCACGCGCCCGCCGGCGGCGGTGCCGAAAGGCGAGGCTTCAACAAGCCCCACAGCGGCCACAGCAGCATCGCCACGGCCAGCGCGGTGACGCTGCCCACAAGCGCGTTGCTCCAGAAGATGCTCACGCTGCCGTCGCTCAGCAGCATCGCCTGCCGAAAGCTCGACTCGGCCCCTTTGCCCAGAACCAGGGCCAGGACCAGAGGCGCCAGTGGGTACTTCAGCTTCTTGAACAGATAGCCGAAGACGCCGAAGACCATCATCATGATCACGTCAAACATCGAGTTGTTGACGGTGTAGGCGCCGATGGCACAGATCACGATGATCACCGGAGCGATGATGGAGAACGGGATGCGCAGAATGGCCGCCCACCAGGGCACGGTGGTCAGCACCACGATCAGGCCCACCACATTGCCCAAGTACATCGATGCGATCAGGCCCCAGACGAAATCCTTCTGCTCCACGAAGAGCATGGGGCCGGGCTGCAGGCCCCAGATCAGAAGGCCGCCCAACAACACGGCCGCCGTGGGCGACCCCGGCACGCCCAAGGTGAGCATGGGCAGCAGCGCCGAGGTGCCCGCCGCGTGTGCTGCGGTCTCGGGAGCCACCACGCCCTCGGCGTTGCCCTTGCCGAAACTCTCGGGGTCGCGGCTCATGCGCCGGGCCACGCCGTAGCTCATGAACGACGCCGGCGTGGCGCCGCCCGGCGTGATGCCCATCCAGCAGCCGATGGCCGTGGAGCGCAGGAAGGTCAACCAATAGCGCGGCAAGGCTT